>DAFJ01000045.1:670-7363 GCA_002497905.1 Euryarchaeota archaeon UBA251 | reverse complement strand
TCCCTACCTACGATGCCAACTGCTATCTCGATATGGCCGATACCATTCTGCACAAAGAGAATCATACCATTTTCATCTAAATGTTGAGAGGCGATCCTAGTAAGTTCTGAAACGTCGTAATTCTTCCCACAGACGATTACAAGATCAAGCATCGTGGAAGAAGCGAGATTGTGAAACCTTTGTGGCGGCACTACCTCTAGACTATCAGGGTCATCGTCATAATGCACTAGTAAGCCTCTTTCATCAAGCACATCCTTAGTGCTGCCACGAGTAAGTAGATGCAATTCAGATTCGATACCAGATAAGCGATGAAGGAAAAGACCACCGATGGCACCTATTCCAAGAATACCGATACGCATAATCATACCTCCACAACAGAACAGGACTCATTCGGACTATTCGTGCAGAGGGCGACATAACGGATTAGCAAACCATCTCCTGAAACTTCGAACCAGAGTCCGGATACACCTCCTTGGACCTCATTACGGTCCATCGACACGACCACTGTTCCATTACTAGGGATAAGCTGCGGTAAATCCACATCCCACACTGAAGATAACGGAGCTGAAGCAAGGAGAACAGAAGATAGGGAGACATCCTCAGAGCCGAAATTACTCAGAACAAGATCACCGGTTCCAGAATACATACTTTCGAGAACTAGAAATCCATCATCAACAAGGACAGATGGACCCTCGACAAGAGAATGAATGGAGGGTACACCATTTTCACAGGTAGTCATAATTCCCTCTTGAGGAGGATTCAATGTACCATTGCCGATAGGTTCAGAGAAACGTTCAACCTGATAACCCTCGACTCCAGAAACCGGCAACCAAGTGAAATTCTCCATTGGATCTAGCGTAACAAAATTAGCACACGGCGAGGATACATTCTGACTCCATCCAATCGCTTCGCCTGTAAATGGAAGATTACCATTTACTGGCCACCCATCAAGGGGGGCGACTACTGAGGTACTGACATTGAGAAGAGGCGCTTTGAGAACGAAACTGGAACCATCATCGAGTTCAAGGATTAATTTCGGACCAAGCAACCGCCCGTCTGTAGAGCGCTCAGAGAGTGGAATAGCAATCTCAGAAGGACTAGCACACACAGTCATCGGTTCACTCTCTGTAAAATTCACCGAGTCTACAATTGGCAAATTATGGCCACCTATGAGAGTCCAATCCGAGTAAGATGATGAAGAAATCGACAGATTTGCGGCCTGTCCAATGGAATCTAGGACCATTTGGACACAATGTGACTGACCCTCATCATTCTTTGACCAACCCTGATTGAGAATACGTGGCACTCCTGAAGAATTGAGAATAATCGAATGATGTATCTCCATGTCACCTCGGCTCCCTTCAACATGGATTCCAATATTGATTTGCCCGAATATCGTTTGATTTGGGCGAACTGCACGGATTTCCAACAATCCATATTCCACTGCATTGATGGAGTAAGCGCAATCTGTTCCATTGAAATCCAGTTCTTCCTCACATCGAATATCGAATAACCAACCATCCACGGCTCCAGTTGTAGACACATGAATCAAGCCAGACCTTGATTGAACTCCGCTACTCTGAAGGTCGAACTTGAGAACTGTCTCGTTTTCCATGCCAAGATCAAATTCTGTAAGCCAATCTGATGTGTCTAAATCGCCATCCCAATCGGCCATCGCATGAGATATTTGCAGAGATGGTAAAGATGCAACAAGAAGACAGAGAATTACGGGTATAACCCAACTACCAGGGCTTCTTTCAGGAGCCGCAGCCTCGTTAAGCACCAATGGTAACGGGACTGCATCCGATTGAAAACGACGCCATAAAGCAAGGCTTCCGATAGCGATCCATACCCAATACTGACCCGTGAAATATACAAGAATTACTGGAATTACAGTCAGAAGTAGGAGGCGCGCCTGCTCTGGAGTATCGGCTACATCTTGACTTCCACGTAAAGCAGTATAGAGGTGATCCCCAGGGAAATTTGGAATTGGAAGCAGGAGAATGAAACCGATAACCATGAGCCCATGTCCTGAAAGCAAAAGAGGAGATGCCCATTGAGAGCGTGCTACAACATCAAAGCCGAACAATGTCCCTGTAATCTCCACAAGCCAATTCAAATCTAGGACAAATGGCATTTCGGTAAACTCCGGAGGGATTCCGGGTGTCGCTCGAAGACCTAGAATGGAAAAAATCAGACCCGATACAATTAGCGTAGCTGGAACCACAATCGATACTCGAGCAAGAACTGCACGATCGGGAAAGAGTATCTGATCGACACGGCGAAGATGGAGAATCCCAATCAAGCCAAATGGCCAAATTGGATTTAGGCCCGTAATCGTAAACGGGAGGCTGAGCGGCAACAAATGATCCACTCGGACGCCATGTGCAGAAGCAACCGCTCGGCGGAGGATGCTCGCTAATGCGATTGTACCCATCATTGGGAGTGCGTATAGGACGAATCCAGAAATCAATGTTGAACCTGTCAAAACCGTAGAATCAGGATTTACACGAACCTCCCAAGATGATCCAATTAGTGTCAGGAATAAGATACTGCAGAACCAGAGAATAACATGCATCGACTTCGAAATTGTTACCGGACGAATTGGGAACTGTGTGATCTCGAGGATATACGGCTCCTCCTCCTCTAAAAGCGGAAGCCATCCGAGGGGTTCCAATCGCTCTGTCAGATTACTCAACGCTGCAGATACATCGGAATCAATTGCATCTACTCGCCAAGAAATACCGCCTTCAGACTCAGCGATGAGGACGAAATACTCGGAAATAATCCGCTCAAGGAACTCTCGTTGCCCCCACGCACGACGCTCGACCTTGAGGGCCGGAACCCCCGAACCGTCGCCGCTCATGAGAAATCGGTCACCATGGTCCGATATGACCCTTCATGTCTACCCATGTAAGTACGGACATCAAGAATCAAGATAGATTATGACGTTGGATAGGACAAGGTCGGTCATTCAGGACATCACTTATTCTTGAATCGCTTGAGCCGGAATGTCTCTTCACGCTCCATCTCTTCAAGTCGAAGCTGAATGAACACCTTCGCCTCCTCCATCTGAGGAATAACGACGAATTCAAGCGCATTCACACGGCGTTTGGTGGCTTCAATCTCCTCAAGAAGACGCTTGAGGGTCGCTTCCATCTCGGCCGCCTTCACTATCTTCTCGATTAGTGCAGAGTACCCATCTGCGGCCTCATCGATATAGGGTGAACCACCCACAAGACCCATGCCACGCTCGTCAATCGTACTGGTTAGATGCTCACCAGTCACACTTGGAACAACGACTCCCATGATATTGCGGCGTTCGACCATAACTTCAGGATGGTTCGAAATTGCCATTGCGGCACTCTGAACAACAATACCTCCCTCAACTGCACTGGCTAGATCAATGCCCTGTTTTGCTTCACGGAAGGTCTGCACCAATTCCTCCCGTGCAGTTATCATCTCTGCTAGAAGTGTGCGAAACTCGTGGAAGAGGCCGTCTCGCTTCATCTTCAGAAGCTTGTAGCCATTCTGAGTCTGCTTGATACGACGTTTGAGATTGATGAGTTCGCTACGTGTAGGCTTGATGTCTAACGCCATTCACTCACCTCCTTACTCAATTTCTTGATTCTCCTCATCATTCTGTGTGCTGACCATACTTATCGATGAGTTCGCGATCCAGTCGCACAAGATACTTCTCATCGATACTTGACATGAGGTTCCAACAGAGGTCAAGAGTCTCGTCAATCGTTCGATCCTCATCACGGTCTTGACGCAGGAACTTATCTTCGAATATGTCGGAGAACTTCAGCAATTGAAGATCGCGCTCGTTGAGGGCGTCCTCACCTACAATCGCTACGAGTCCGCGTAGTTCACGTCCTTCTGCGTAAGCAGCGTACATCTGATCACTGACCTTCTTGTGATCATCTCTTGTCGTCTTCTCACCAATGCAACCACCCATGAGCCGGGAAAGTGAAGGCAAGACGTTGATTGGAGGATAGATACCAGCCTGATGCAATTCACGAGAAATCACAATCTGCCCCTCAGTAATGTAACCCGAGAGGTCAGGAATGGGGTGCGTAATGTCGTCACCAGGCATCGTGAGAATCGGGAACTGTGTGATACTACCCTTCTTGCCCTTCACGATTCCTGCACGCTCATAGAGCATTGCAAGGTCAGTGTACATGTATCCAGGGTAACCACGTCGACCAGGAACCTCTTCACGGGCTGCTCCAATCTGACGAAGTGAGTCACAATAGTTCGTCATGTCTGTATAGATAACCAGAACGTGATAATCGTGCTCAAATGCGAGGTACTCGGCCGCGGTCAAGGCAAGCCGAGGCGTAATGAGTCGCTCGACAGCTGGATCGTCAGCGAGATTGACGAACAGTACTGCATTCTCTAGAGCACCGGTGCGCTCAAGGTCAGTTCTGAAGAAGTTATACTCCTCCGCAGTAATACCCATCGCGCAGAATACTACGATGAACTCTTCATCGCTATCCTTGAGTTTCGCCTGACGAGCAATCTGGAGAGCAATGTCATTGTGCGGAAGACCAGATGCACTGAAAATTGGGAGCTTCTGACCGCGAACAAGCGTAGTACAACAGTCGATTGCGCTGACGCCAGTCTGAATGAAGTCGTGAGGAGATTGACGCGAGTACGGATTGATTGCTGCACCGATAATGTCGGCCTTCTCTTCTGCTACGATATCTGGACCACCATCACGAGGTCGCCCTGCACCATCGAGGATTCTTCCGACGAGATCTCGACTCACAGGGAGCTTGAAAACATCGCCGAGGAACTTGACCCCAGCCTGTCTATCGATTGCTTCTGTGCCTTCGAATACCTGAACGATGACCGCGTCATCGGAAGTGTCGAGCACTTGGCCGTTCTTCATCGAACCATCGCTGAGACGAATCGTCACAATCTCGCCATAGGCGACAGGTTCGGTCTTCTCTAGGAACACCAATGGTCCCTTGATGTCTGTGATTGTCTTGTATTCCTTGCTAGTCATTCACGATTCCTCCTTCAGTTGGCCTCCACCGTTCCGGTGATTTCACCGACCATGTCATCGACAAGGCCTCCAATACTCTCCAGGTAACCTTCTGCGAAGCGAGCACGCATAAGTTCAGTTCGCGCTGGGACGTTCACAACGTCCTGAAGGCGGGCACCGGCGGCCATGGCCTTCTTTGCCTCGTCCTGGAAAGTTAGGATGGCCTTGGCCATCGCGTATTGCTGTTCAACACCACTGTAAGCATCGACTGGATCGAATCCGTTCTGCTGCAGGAAGTACTCGCGAATCATACGAGCAACCTCAAGAGTGAGTTGCTGATCGATAGGTAGTGCGTCAGAACCGACAAGCTGGACGATTTCTTGAAGCTCTGCTTCAACCTTCAGCAAAGCACTGATCTCAGTTCGAACTTCTGGGAAGTCACTCGCGATGTTGTCGCGGAACCACTGATTCAGACTCTGCGGGTATAGAGAGTAGGAGTTGAGCCAGTTAATTGCAGGGAAGTGACGCTTTCGAGCAAGGCCAGCGTCTAGACCCCAGAAAACCTTCACAATTCGCAGAGTACCTTGGCTGACCGGCTCGGAGATATCCCCACCTGGGGGAGAAACGGCACCAATGACTGTGACTGATCCATCGTCACCATTGAGAGTCTCGACACGACCTGCACGCTCGTAGAATTCCGCTAGACGGCTGGACAGATATGCAGGGTAACCTTCCTCACCAGGCATCTCCTCAAGTCGACTGGAAATCTCACGCATTGCCTCTGCCCATCGACTGGTAGAGTCAGCCATGAGGGCAACGTCGTATCCCTGATCCCGGAAGTACTCAGCAATCGTAATTCCTGTGTAAACAGATGCTTCTCGAGCTGCCACTGGCATGTTTGAGGTATTTGCAATCATAACAGTCCGGTTCATCAGCGGCTTGCCAGTGTTTGGATCGATTAGTCCTGGGAATTCGTCCAGCACTTCAGTCATTTCATTTCCGCGTTCACCACAGCCGATGTAGACCACGAGTTGTGCATCAGAGTACTTCGCAAGAGACTGCTGAGTTACCGTCTTTCCGGAACCAAACGGACCAGGGATTCCTGCCGCTCCACCCTTAGCGAGTGGGAAAAGGAAGTCGAGAATTCGCATGCCAGTGACAAGCGGAGTATCTGGTGCGTACTTCTGAGTGTAAGGGCGGGGATGGCGAACAGGCCATTCCTGCATCATCTGAATCTCGGTGCCATCGTCAAGAGTGCACACCGTCTCAGTCACAGTGAACTCACCGCTATCGATGGACTTGATTGTTCCAGAGGACTTGGGAGGGACCATGATCTTGTGAGTGATGGTTTCGGTTTCTTGGACCGTACCAATGATTTGTCCACCGACTACCTCATCCCCTGCAGAAGCGGTAGCAACGAAATCCCACTTCTTCTCAAGATCGAGGCCATCAGCATCTACACCACGAGTGATGAATACGCCCATGACCTCTTCCAGAGTCTGAAGTGGGCGCTGAATTCCATCATAGATGGAGGTCAATAGACCCGGGCCCAACTGGACTGAGAGTGTCTGTCCAGTGCTGAGAACAGGCTCGCCAGGACGAATCCCAGAGGTGTCCTCATACACTTGAATGACGGATTGTTCACCGTGTATCTCGATTACTTCTCCCATCAATTTCTCATGGCCGACACGGACCACTTC
>DAFJ01000045.1:0-342 GCA_002497905.1 Euryarchaeota archaeon UBA251 | reverse complement strand
TACATTCTTGCATCGATTCCTGTCGCAGTTACGACAGGTCCTGAAATTCGGTAGATGACGCCTTCATTATTGCTCATTTCTTTCACTTCCGTTTTTTTTTAATTACTTCCAGAGGTCGACACCGAGTGCCTTCCGAATGGACTCCCGTAGGGTGTTGTCTTCCTCGGTTCCAATACCAAGGAAGGTAGGGGTCACGCTGAGGTTAACCTCATCGCGAATTCGCTCTGGGAGTCGGGAAAGGTCCCCAGAGTCGAGAACGACGATACCAACATCCTTGTCGGCAATCATCGAGCGGCAGAGAGAGGCAAGTTCCTCCTCATCCGCGGGATTATGGAGATGCGT
>DAFJ01000078.1 GCA_002497905.1 Euryarchaeota archaeon UBA251 | reverse complement strand
ACTCAACGTCGAAAATGACGAAATGACACTACGAACACAAGAGACCACCAATACAAACAACCTCGCAGGTAGCAGTTCATGGGATACCTCATCATCATCCTACCACAACCAAACTGGTCGCTTCGCGGCTAACGGCGACAGAGGATATGTGAGCCCTACAATCCACGGGACTGAATTCAGCCTACCATCTTCGATGGGTTGGTCAACCACCTCTGGCGCCAATGGTGCTCTCGTTCTCGTTGGCGATACTCTGTTCACTACACAGTATACATCGAGTTCCATTTACTCTACACCCTCAATTAATTCCTACAACACCTCATCTGCCACCAGCGGAAGGGTGACACTCTCCTTTGGTACATGCAGTAGCAATTCGCTCCATACGCTCTATGACTTAACCGCGGATGGTGACGACGTAATATGGGCTGTCTCCTACAATTATCGTTATGTCACTAAATGGTCAGTCACTGACAGTTCATGGACATGCACAGGTACTTGGACGATGCAGAGCCAGTACTATCCAAGTGGAATTGATGTTGATGAATCCACAGACGAACTCAAACTCTTAGTTCGATCTAGCACGGCTTACAATCTATGGACTGTGTCAAGAAGTACTCCTACGACTGCAACGGCAACAACCTACCTAGGAACTAGCACCACCCTAAGTGGAACTCTAACTGGGCTTATCGTTGAACATCCACGAATCCTAATCAACTCCTATCGGAGTACATCGTCTAACCACTTTGTGCTACACAGCGCCGGCGCATGGGTCGATATGCAAGGTACTATCACAATCAATCAAAAGGGGCATTATGGTATTTCAAATGGAGAAGATGGGACAGCAATCTATGCTTGTTGGTATGCAGCGAGTACCAGTTATTGCCCCTCGACAACACATCGCAAGGTATTCAATTCAGGTATTGGATCTACCTTTGAGGAACGAACCAGCACCAGTACCCAAACAATTGCGATTGGTTCGACAATAACCATTGGATCAGCAATCACTGATATCGATTTAACGGGCCTAATTTCCTACGAACCAACTGGCACATCTGTCGAGGTTGAAGTTAGTAACGATGGAGGAGTCACTTGGAAGGCCGCTACACTAGGATCAACCGTTTCCTTTACCAATGCTGGTAATCAAATCAAGTGGCGTGCCTATCTCAACGGAACAAACAACACCGTAAGTCCAGTGGTCGATAGAGTCCAACTTACCTATGTCGCCAGCTATACCTCAAGCGGATATATTCGGGGCTACAAGTACCTAGGTTCTACGACTGGGAGTGCGCCAGTGGCTGCAAAAGTATGGTGGAACAGTTCTGAACCTGGCAATTCCCGTCTCAATATGTATTTCCAAATGGGGAGTCAATACAACATTCAAACACCCGGCCAAACAATCTCATTCTCGGGTACAAGCACTTACATCTACTTCTACATCTACTTCTACTCTGGAACAAATAACGCATATACTCCTACATTGGAAGACTTCAATGTCCAATTCTTTACTCAAGCACCAAGCAATGTCAAGATTGACATTGGGGGAGACGGGAGTGACGAGTGGACATATCAGAACACCTTACTTGGAACAACTACTGCAACAGGAGGGAACATACTCTCTGCCATAAATAATGAAATTCCAGGCACAGGAACCGGATCGGTCACAATTCCAATCAGCATATCCTCGACTGCACCGGGTATGGTTCGAATCAATTCCTTCTCTATGACCTACACAATGCAGACTGTGAATCTAGATATTGTCTGGGCAGAGGAAATGATCCTTCATGAACGGACCGACGTTTACGAAGTCGTCACACGTCATGTAATTGGTGAAGGTGCTAGCGATATCTCATCTGCAAGCCTTGATTTCATAGCTTACCCAAGTTCGGATGCTCCAACCCTATCATGGTCACAAACCGGTACCGTGCTTGATGACGATCCGGCCGATTGGATCATTCCAATTCAACCTGGACAGGAAGGTGGAACTTACACAACTAATTCTAACGGTATATTCGAAATACACTGGAGATTCAGAGTTACCAGTGAGTTCCCCGAGCAAGATAATGTTGGATTCAGAGTGTCCTGCACTGATGACCAAAACCTAACTCCCTCTGTCCTCGCTGAAACAGTAAATACCGGAATTCGCGTAAACCAGTCCTATGGCTTAGGATGGCTGGGTGTTCGTGACACTGAAGGCCAGGTTACAAGTCAGAATCTAACAGATGGTGCTTGGATTTCTGCGGGTGAAACTATCTTCTTCCAAGGAGCAATGTGGTTTGCCGACAGCGAAGATGCGCCACTAAACTCAGTATTTGACGTGCAGGTAGCTCAGAAAGGGCCACAAGGCGACTTCGTTCAGACCTCTTGGAAAGATCAGAACAACCCTGATGGATCCTTCTTCATCAGCCTCACAGTTCCTGAGATAGATATGCCGGATGGCATAACATATGAGATTCAGACATACAATGAGCGTGATTTGACGCACGTAATGCCGCCCACAGAAGATTCACAGCGCACATTCTACATTGATGCGACTGCGCCCTCTATCGTTTACCACTACCCTGCAGAGCAAGATTATGTCGCAGCTCGCTTCGACCAGGCAATCATATTCGATGTCGATGATGACGTAGGTGATCCAACCGAACTCACACTTCACTACTGGGTTGAGGCAGATCACGACCTAAACCGTAACGGAATCGCTGACAATGATGAATACGTGAATCGAACCATCGTAAACGAGACGAGTGCTCCAAACAAGCGTTTCCAAACAACAATTGATGATAGTCGGAATCCGAATCTCGCTTCTGTCTCCTACTATGTAACTGGCAATGACCCCGCTGGTAATCCCTTAGATTCGTCAGAAGGTCCGGGGGTCGCCTCAGATCTAGCAACTTACCGAACTCGCAAAGATATGGAATCCGTATTCACAGGTCTCCACTGGGCAGGACACAATGATGGAGGAGCAATCTACTCTGGCACAGACCAAGCTATCAGTATCGGCCTCGTAGATGCGAATGGACTGATTGATTTCGAGGAAATGAATCTCATCTTCGACTTCGAAGGTCCTGATCCTATTCGCGATAGGCAAGTACTTTCTTACTCAGGTCGAAACGATTCATTCTGGACCAATTCACCGTACATCGAACTCCTTGACTCCAGTCAAGCAACAGTAATCAGCAATGATACAGGTCTACCATGGGTTCTCGTCGACTTTGAATTCCAGATGACATGGGACTGGCCTGATGAGGATGTCAGTGACTTGGCATTCGAGTACAAGCAGTTAGGGGCAGCAATGCGCACTGTCGAATTTGTGGACCAAACATTCCATGTTGAGAATGACCTAGTTCTCGAAGCATCATCCTATGGAGTCCACGATGTGATGGAACCAAGGACTGGGCCAATCGATACCTCGACTGCTATTCGTGCGGATGATCGTATCCAATGGACTGGGCGTGTCGTCTATGAGGGGTCCTCTACAGCTCCACCAAACAATCTCGGCATCTCAGTTGAGGTCTTTGATGGTGTACAAATGTGGTCTGATGGTTCACTAACTGAGAATGGTGAATACATGGTGGAAGTCCCACTAAATGCTGCACCAACATTGGCCTCGGCTGATACCCGTACCTTCCTTTCCAGTATCGCCGGTATCCCTGGTAGGGGTGAAGACATGACACGAGATACGGTCGCTACAACACTACAACTCTCAGTCGACCATACTCCTCCAAGAATTATCCATCGAATGAATCCCGTCGATATCATCGACATAGGTCCAGATTCTGACTTAACCGCAGTAGATGTGGCATTTATCGGAACCGAAGAGTGTGTCAATGACCTCTCTGATCAGCGTTGCTCCGATTTGGCCATGGCGCCACAACAAGTGCACTGGATTATGCGAGATGGAACAAGGACCATTGCTGCAGGCTATTCGATGCTATCCATGGAGTTACAGAATGACCTGATCCTCTGGACTGGAACGGTTGACCTGACGAGTAATGGAGTTGTGACACCACGATCTGGCTACATCGTAGGCTTCCATGTCACAGGACAGGATGCTGCCGGCAATGAATTCCCGCAGACAAGCAACACAGAAAGTGACCCTATCCGTGAGCCTGAAAACCTCGATGCGGACCTTGACCTCGCTTGGGTCACTCTCGGTGCTGATCTAAGTCCAGAACTCCGTATCCTCAGCATCAATGCTGAAGAAAACCGTGTTAGTGTAGGTAAGGAGGTCGATATCCAAGCCTATGTTACTAATCTTGGAGGCGACCTAAACCGCTCGTTCACTGTTGGATTCTACTCTGGAGAACAAACAGAACCATTCTACGAAGAGGTAATTGACAGTCTGGACTCAGAAACCACGATTATCATCACGACCACTTGGAAAGCGGAGAAGGATGTGGACAGAGTCCGTGTGATGGTTGATTCGGATAACGAGATTGTTGAAATCGACGAGGAAGACAATACTATGTCAGTTGGTATCGATGTCGCTTACAGTTGGGGCATGGGATGGGTAGAGCAAGCACGGCAGAATCCTCTGACCCTAATTCTCGTAGTAATCGCTCTAATTGTGGTGCCAATTGTCACATTCGTATCTGTTCGACAAATGAATAACTCAGGGTACGACGAGGATATGTCAGACATGCTATTCAACGAAGATGAGTATGAAGACGAGGAATACGACGATTACGAGGATGAGGAAGAGGACGACGACGGATGGGAATAATCCGTTCAATGGGTTCTTGAATCACAGTGAATCGGCCCCAATGAGGACCGCACATGTCTGAATCAGGTTGGGGCGCACTTCACTCGAAGGTGCAATTAATCCTCAAAGAACGAAAATGGAAGCCTACGCCAATTCAGACAGCAGCGATGGATGCTTTACTCAACGGCGATGATGCTCTTCTTGTGGCACCTACTGGCTCAGGGAAAACCGAATCAGCAATCCTCCCAATTGTTTCTAACATTCTCAATGAAGGAAGTCCACTGAGTTCTATTCTCTATATCACACCTCTACGTGCGTTGAATCGAGATGTAGAAAGACGGCTTCCTGAAATCTGTGAGCCTCTAGGACTTACTGTCGGTCTTCGCCATGGGGATACTACCCAAAACGAAAGACAGAAGCAATCAAGGAAGCCTCCACATCTATGGATTACCACGCCTGAGACGCTACAAATCATGCTCCTTGGATCTCGACTACGAGAGCACCTTAGATCTGTTCAAACAGTGATTATCGATGAAGTTCACGATCTTGCAGCCTCAGAACGTGGATCACAGCTTCTCCTCGGTCTAGAACGCCTTGATGCTCTTTCTGAGAATAGGTTGCAACGGATTGGATTGTCTGCCACCGTAGGCAATCCAAAGGAGATTTCCCGATGGTTATCGAGGGATGCTACTGTAATCCATGGATATGCGCCCCGTGAAACTGATATCAGAGTACATGCTCCAGAACCAAGAACTGAAGATAGAACCCTCTCGAAGGACTGGGGGACGAGTGCAGAAGCTGTAGCGTCATTCCGTCATGTTGCTCGACTGGTAGAAGAAGACAGGCCGTCGCTGATCTTTGTTAACAGTAGGAACGCTGCAGAAACAGTGGCTCTCCGTATGCGATCGGTGGCTCCTAACCTCGAAATTGGTGTCCATCATGGTAGCCTCGCACGGGAAACGAGGACTGAGATGGAGAATCGCCTCCAGAAAGGGGAAATCGATGCACTAATCTGCACAAGTAGTATGGAACTTGGAATCGATGTGGGCAGTATCAAGCGTGTTCATCAGATTGAAAGTCCACGTGCAGTAGATCGCATGCTCCAACGTGTGGGCAGAGCAGAACACATTCTCGGTGGAGTCGGGCGTGGTGATCTAATCGCATGGAAATCTGACGATATTGCTGAAGGTGTTGTCATCGGACGAAGGGCTATTGTTGGGGATATCGAACCAATCGGATGGCGTGACCATCCGCGCAATGTTGCAACCAATCAACTAGTTCTCCTCACACTGCAAGAGGGATGGGTTCGGTGTGACCAAGCAACATTACTGCTCGAAAGATGCCATCTCTTCGATGGGTGGACACATCATGACACGATGGAACTCCTGAGGTTACTCGATGACCGACGAATGATACGGCTTGTGGAGGATATTGGAAATAGTGACCCATTTAGATGGCCTCCAGTCCTTTGGAAGATGATCGCTGCAGGATTAGATGGTGTCCCTGAAGAAAGACCACGTCTAGAATCATTAGAATCCGGAGACCCAGAAAACCATGAACACATCAGACGAGTGATGCGTACAGCAGTCCCAAAGGAATTGAAAGAACATGGTTGGTTTGGTCCTGGAGCGAAAACTGCGGAAGTTCGGAATCGGGGCGCATCAATGATTCCCGATTCAGAGCGCTACCTTGTCAGAGACGCAGTGACAAGAGCTGCCATTGGATCTCTCGATGAAGCATTTGTAATGGGTATTCGCGATGAAGATGATGGCCCCACCATGTTTGTAATGGCAGGGCGAACTTGGATGATTATTGATGCTGATCCCGAGGCATCGGAACTTACCGTTGCCCCGGCAGCACTTCGAGGGGAAGCTCCCGTCTGGTTTGGAGAACTGCCTCCGGTACCCGCCAAAGTGGCTAGAGAGGTTGGTCAATTGAGGCTCATGGTAGCCAATGAGATTGGAGGAGGAGAGGTGCCTGTCCGAGGAGAGGTCCCACATCTCACCGGTGGCCACAACAATACCAAACTCGATGATTATCGATGGAGCGATGAGGCCAAGAATCGATTCGTAACCTCTGTAGTTGATCATCTGGATTCCACTGGATGCATCCCACATGCTGGACTTTGGACGATTGAACAAAGAAGTGATGCAATCGTGTTGAATACCTGTCAAGGAACACGCATCAATCAGACATTATCCGATCTTATGCAAGCAATGGCCTCTATGATTGATGGGAAAATTGGAGTTACAATCGTTGACCCATATCGAATCCATCTCAAAATTCCGGGATTAACGATACCACATCTGGAAAGAATACTGCTTGAAACTCGCCCCGATACCGTGGAAAGTATTCTTCGAATGACCACACCAAACTCTAGAGCCCTAAGATCTCGTGTCGTCGAGATTGCAAAAATCATGGGTGTTATTCAACGAGGTATTGACCCACGTTCTGTCAATGTCCAAGGTATCATCAAGCGCTACAATAACGGACCTCTCGTTAACGAAGCCTTAGACAAACTGTTCCATGAGAGATTAGACCTAGATGGAACTCAAGATGTTCTTCGAGCCCTTCAAGATGGATACATTGGACTTAAGATGACAGCTTCAGGAACTCTCGGAAAATCTGAGCGTGCGGAACGTGACCTACTCCTTCCAACCTACAGTGACAAGGAAATTCGGGAACAGGTAGAAGAACGCTTACTCAACGAACGTATTGTCCAGATTTGTTTGAACTGCGGAGACATCACTCGACGTCGAGTAGCAAGATTTCCTGAGAAAAGCGATGCATGTGTCTGTGGTGGGCGACTAAGGGCGACCGCAGTGGAATCACTAGAAGCTCGTCTTCGAGATTGGGTTGCCGACGAAGAACCGAAGACTCGACAACGGATGATGAAGAATGCTGAGATTATTGCTGATCGAGGGCTGGATGCGGTACTCTGCCTCGTTGCTCGCGGCGTAGGTGAACAAACCGCGATTCGTATCCTCTCCAGAGTCGAGCAGGGTGATCGTTTGTCACTTCTACGAGCTATTCATGATGCTGAGATTAACTATGCTCGAACAAGTAGGTACTGGTCTTGACGGAAGCATAATCGAGGCGAAGAAAGAGCGCGGGGCATGCTCATAGGAATCACAGGACGTAACGCAGCGGGGAAGACAACGATTGTCGAACTCCTCATGGAACGTGGCTGGGTCGGTTGTTCTTGCTCAGATGCTATCCGATCTTGGTTGCGTGACACAGGTCAAGAGATAAATCGAGAGAACCTGACTCAAGGTGGACGAACACTACGATCCGAAGGCGGACCAGGTATTCTTGCAGAACGTCTCCTAAACCAAATCGACCCAAACATACCTACGGTTATTGACTCGATTCGTACTCCTGACGAAGTCAAAGCTCTAAGAGCACGCGATGACTTCCAATTGATCGAAGTTGTCGCATCAAAGGATCTGCGTTGGGAACGGATGCAGACCCGAGGCCGTGTAGGTGACCCAACTGACTACGAGGGTTTTCTCGCTCAAGAAGAAGCTGAGGCTGTCGCAGAGAACTCCGCTGGTCAAGCATTGGACGCTACCGCCGCCCTCGCGGATGTACTCATTGTAAATGGTACAGGAATGGATGATCTCAACAAAGCAATCGATGTGCTAATCGAATCACTCCACATCTGAGGAAACCGAACGAACCTCAAGGCCGGCTTCCTTCATCATAGACATAGACATGTCAAAGTCGGCAACCCATCGCTCAGGTACATCGATATCCTCTGGGAAAACAACCTCTACGACTCCAGCTTGAATCAATGAACGAGCGCAGCGCGTGCATGGAGGCCAGGTAACATAGGCAACACATCCCTTCAGTGAGACACCGACACGAGCAGCATGCATAATCGCATTCTCCTCAGCATGACAGATTAGAGGATACTTCTGCTCCCGATCATCGAGTCGCTCTGAAGTATCCTTGATACCTCTCGGGAATCCATTGAATCCAGTAGACCGAATCTCACGATCTGAACCCACGACGACACAACCAACCTTCGTTGAAGGGTCCTTGCTCCAATCGGAGATATGGTTCGCTAGATGGAGAAAACGTAGGTCCCACTTGTTACTCACGGTATCACCGTCCTGTTGTGGAAGCCTCTGACCTATGGTTGCTTTGTTGGTTATTCATCGAGGAAAGGGGATGAAACCAGACTCTGGAGATCATCAAAACCAGCCTTACCGAGTAGGCGAAGAAGATCACCGATTAGGTATAGGCTACCGAACGACCAGATTGTTCCCGTCACACTATCGAGGACACTATTCGATGCACCTGACCTCGCCTCTTCTATCGCTACGTCGAGAGCCACCCTTACATTGGGCCGTACCTGCACCCTAGCACTAGGGTGATGCTCTCTAATACGCTCCAGTAGATTATCAGCAGAGATTGCAGGTGTTCGTCCATCGGTGGGCTCGGTGAGGACAAGCATAGGATCATTCATTGCAACTATGACTTCTATCAAAGGATGTAGGAATGCATCGAGATCATCCTGCTGAGTGGCTCCAAAGATTATGGCATCCGGACAAAAGTACCGACCTGAGGCTTCCTCTCTTTCACGTCGGAGAATTAACTCCTCTTTGAGTCGAGTCAAACCACTCGGATTGTGAGCACAATCGAGTAAAAATCCGATGTCATAAGGGCCATCAAACTCTTGCATCCTTCCAGGCCACATCGTACACTCTACCACTGTTGAAGCAAGAGGCGGATTGCCACCCAAAAGAACCGCTGCCCATTGAGCAAGCATGGCATTGTCGTATAGCATGGGCATACCGCCGTCAAAGAAACCCCGAGGAATTAGAATTCCATCACCTTCACTTAATTTACGGACGGCTTTATCTGAATCTTCAAACGAATAAAGCTCCATGCGATCTCCCCTAAACCAGAACCCTGGGGAGTTGCTACATGCCTCCTCGATTTCTTTTCGAACACCTCGATCATAGGGCCAACGTGCAAGCATCGGTGATCCCGGTCTGGCAATAGCTGCCTTTTCTCTGGCAATCTCCTTCAAAGAATTTCCAAGTATTGAACGATGCTCGCGAGATATATCTGTCAAAATAGTAAGATCAGCAATACATGCACGCGTTGCATCAAGTCGCCCGCCCAAACCAGTTTCAATCACTGCTCGGTCTACACCTACAGAACGAAATACAATCATCGCTGCTAGGAACAATGTCTCAAAATATGATATTTCGATGGCAGGGGCCTTTGTTGCAAGAGTACGTATAGCATGAAGCGCCTTATCCAACTGCTTTGGATCGATAAGTTTGCCATCAACTCGAATTCTTTCCTCGACATGGCATAGATGAGGAGAGGTAAACAGTCCGACCATATTACCGCCTAGAGTCAAGGCATTGGCAAGATGGCTAGCTGTAGTCCCTTTTCCGTTTGAACCTGCGATGTGTACACAGGGAAAATGCATCTGAGGCATGTCAAGGCGAGCAAGCATCGTCATCGTAGCTTCAAGGCCAGGCTGCATTCCAATGCGACGTCGATCTTCCAACCAATCCCTAATCGGCATTTCAGCCACAGGCGATTTCGGGCCTTGTTCGTCCATCAGGGGTACATATACTGAAATGCGATTTCAACTTCCCTACAACATGGCGCCCAAGGAACCCTCCCTCTCTGAAGCTATGGAAGGCCAGTGGGTATCGATGATTGGCATGGCTACAATGTTCGTGACCACAATCGGATTAGCTGCGTTAATCCAGCCCTTCTACAATCACGATGCGGCACGTGCTTTCGGACCTGGTTCTGAGACCAAAGCCGGATTTATTCTCCTTGAGGGTGTATTCATACTCGTCTTCACTTTCGCTATCATTTGGTTAGCAAAGAAAAATTTGCAGAAATTCATCCAAGTTGGTATCCTACTAGTGCTCTGGATCGCTCTAACCTATTCAGTGGTACCGATGGCCCACCTCATGATACCAATCGATGACCCCACAATGGAGTCCACCGAAGCTGGTTCCAACGCCACGATGATTCCAGGATTGTCTACATCCAATGAGTTAGTCCTAACAAATGGAACTGCAATAATGTCCGTCGAAAATGTTGATGGAGGCATGGAAGCCCTTGCTGGAGGAAACATCCGATGGATCTTTGACATCGAAAATCAAACAGGTGAACCCTCCACATCACGAGATCCCACAATTGTTGCGAGTCATGGATCCTATGTGATTTGTGACGATACCTCATGGAAAAGAGTCGATTCTGACACCGGCAACATACTAGAAACGTATGCAGACGATTGTACTGTAGGCTTTGTTGATGCAAATGGAGAGGCATGGCATATCGTTCGCCAACGTATTCTCAAGATTGACCCGTTCAAGCCCATCGAGGAAGTCGATACACCACTAGATCTTAACTGGATGTGGGTGATGCCAGATGGGTTCAATCCGAACACAATCCTGCGGATTGAACATATTGGCTCATCACATCTGCTGATTGTATGCGAGAGTTGGGCTGGTGTAATCGAGATTCCTGCTGAACGTTCTGAGTCCGGATTTGAACCGAGTGAAATCCCCACGACATGGAACATGACGCTGCCCGGGGGAGGGATATTCTCAGCTGTTGCCTACGGAAACACACCTGGTAAAGCGATCAATGATACAGCAGAATCATTCAGCCTGTTCCTTGGCCACCCTGACGGTTCCGTAGATGCACTTCTCGTACATTCAAATGGTAGCGTGACGGATAATCCTAACATCAATCTCAACGAGGCTTTTGAGGGGCCAATTCGCGGACTTATGCTAGCCGACTGCTGTAATGGTGGTTCGAACGACCTCTGGGTTGTCGACGGGAATGATCTGAGTATATTCATGGGTAGTTCAATGGTTGATAGGTCTAGAGGCACAACTATCGAAGGCGATGGGCATGTAACCATGGCACTAATCCATCGAGACAGTCCGAATCACGATATTCTCATGGATGGAATACTATTGGTGGACACTGAACTTCACAACCAATCCTCTCCTTGGGTGCGAGCGGATTTCGTGATACCGGAAAGATCTCCATTTGAGGTTGGAGGAGTTGGTGTTCAATATGCGGATATAGTTGGTATCGTGATTGCGACATTGTTGATGCTTGCTCTCATCATTAGGCCTGAATGGTACGTGGTCAATACTGCCGGAATTCTCGTAGGCGCCGGCGTCAGCGTGATGCTAGGAGTATCGTTCGTTCCATGGCTTGTTATCATCTTCATGATTGGTATGGCCGTCTATGACCACTGGGCTGTCAATGGTAGCAAACACATGCTAACGTTAGCGGACACAATGATTGATCTGAAACTACCGATACTTCTCGTTGCTCCGAAAGACAAGGATTACTCATTCCTAGATGAAGGAGATCAAGTAATGACGGACCGGGAAGTGGAAGCACATGTTGAGTTACCATCTGAATCCGTTGAACCAATATCAACTAACACTCCACCCAAGCCGGTTCGCAAAAAGAAGAGTGCTGATGCCATGTTCATGGGTCTTGGTGACGTTATATTCCCTGGAATCCTCGTAATTTCATCCATGACATTTCTCAGTGGCGGTGCAGGATTTGGGATATGGTCTGGACCAACTATGGTGGCATTCGGAACTCTAATCGGAGGGCTGTGTGGATATATGGTGCTCATGACAAAAGTTGCTCGAGGAAAGCCACAGGCTGGTCTCCCATTGCTAAATGGTGGTTCAATCCTCGGTTATCTGATATCTGCGCTACTGTTCATCGGCCCCAGCGCTCTCGCATTCAACATCACTCTCTTCTAGGAGAGGAACCGTTGAAGCGAAGAGCCCCCTCCTCGATGTGTTCCTATGCTTGAGATGCGCCTCTTTCGAGATTCTCCGGAGGTGATTCGGGCAGACCATGATCGTAGAGGTTTACCTCACGATATGATTGACCAAGTAATCGCTTTGGACACTCGTTGGAAAGATCTTCGATACCAAGCAGATAAACTTCGAAAGAAGCGCAATGAATCTGCCCGAAGTATTGCAGCAGCAAAGAAATCAGGCAATAAGGAAGAAGCTGAGCGAATTCTCTCCGAAGTTGCCGACATAGGTGCTGAGATTGAACGTCTTGGAAACGAAGCAGATGAAGCCGAGAACGAGCGGGATCGCGTGAGAATGAGGATTCCAAATATTATGCATGAGTCTGTCCCAATAGGTGATAACGATACCAAAAATATCGAACGCTCCATGCATGGTGTGATGCCAAAATTCACATTCGAGCCAAAAGTCCACAACGATCTCATCGAAGAGAACGCATGGGTGGACTTAGGTAGAGCCGCAAAGGTTGCTGGATCAAGATTCTACTACCTGAAAGGTGATCTTGCCCGACTTGAGATGGCACTTCAGCAACATACCATCGACTTCCTTGTTAATCGTGGATTCACACTTGTCCAACCACCTGTAATGATGAATCGAGAAGCCTACGAAGGCGTAACGGATCTCTCTGACTTTGAGACCGTCATGTATGGAATTCAACCTGATGGATTCTATGCTATTGCCACAAGCGAACATCCTCTAACGGCGATGTTCATGGATGAAATCATCGAACCGGCTCTCCTTCCGATTAAGATGGCGGGCGTTAGTCCCTGTTTCCGTAGAGAGGTTGGGGCTCACGGACTATCCGACAAAGGCATCTGGCGTGTTCATCAATTCACCAAGGTCGAGCAGATTGTTATCTGTCGACCAGAGGATTCCTGGGACCACCATGAAGAATTGCTCCAAAACTGCATCGAGCTATGGGATGGGTTAGGACTCCACTACCGTGTAGTTGACATCTGTACAGGAGACATGGGCACAGTGGCAGCAAAGAAGTACGATCTAGAAGCATGGCTCCCTGGTGCAGGTGCATACAAGGAAGTTGTATCTTGCTCCAATTGCACAGACTATCAAGCCAACCGACTGAAGATGAGATATCGAACTGCAGAGGGTAACACGTCAGTTCACACACTCAATTCCACCGCGGTAGCAACGAGTCGGGCCCTCGTCGCAATCATGGAACAAGGTCAGGAAGAGGATGGACGTGTGATTATTCCAGAGGTCCTACGTCCATATATGGGTGGAAAGAATCATATTGAAAAAAGCAATTGGTGATTTAAATTATCAATTGTAAAATTTGATTCAATTCAAAATGAATCCCAATTGGTTCATTCATCCTCAACGAAATCAAGGAGTACTGAACCAGCATCAACTTGATCACCAGTTTGGAAATAAATTGAGGAGACAGTACCATCACGATCTGCTGCAATCCTATGCTCCATCTTCATTGCCTCAAGAACCATCAAATCTTGTCCTTCTCGGACCCTTGCACCCTCAGGAACAAGGACATCGAGAACCTTACCCGGCATAGGTGCAGTGAATGCACCATCTGCATCTGAGGCATTCGCTGCGCCAGGTTCGATAACATCGACCACATGGACATACCCATCAAGATGAACCCACCAACGATCACCCACACGGGCACAATGAACGATGGATTCGACGCCATCCCTCTCGATTAAGATTCGAGATGGCCGAGAGTCGACTCTCACATTCCCCGGGATTGGGGTGATTTGTTCTCCATCCTCGAGTATCTTGACAATTGAGAGGGGGTCACCACCAACACTAACCGAAACAATTCGGCCATCCTGCATCTTCAAATCAACCATGATATCACCTCAAGGGTACCTCCGATCTAGACGTTGGAATGGATCATTTGGTGTCGTTCGACCTGTGTCATTTACCGCTGTCAACCCTACACTCTTCCTGTGAATACCGAGATGCTCAGAGGCGGCAGCTATCAACAAGAGAACATCGGATGGCGCAGGTGCAACCCAATCCTTGGGATAATGACGTTGTATGAAACCAGTATCAGTTTCTCCTGCACGATATGCCGGATGGGCGATAACATCGGAGAGAAAACCAATATTCGTAGTCGCACCAAGGATGACAAATTCGGACAAGGCACTCTTCATGCGACGGGTTGCATGATCACGATCCGAACCGTGAACGATTAGTTTCGCGAGCATAGGATCGAAATCGATACGAGCCACATCACCCTCTCTGACTCCCGTATCTAGGCGGATACCTGGGCCCTCAGGTGGTCTGAACACTGCCAAGGGGCCAGTTGCAGGTAGGAATCCTTGAGACGGATCTTCAGCATAAATCCGAACTTCAATTGCATGGCCGCGGATAGTGAGATCTTCTTGAGTAAAAGGCAGTGGGAGGCCTGAAGCAACACGAATCTGTTGTTCAACTAAATCGACCCCAGTAATGCATTCCGTAACTGGATGTTCGACCTGAAGACGGGTATTCATCTCAAGGAAATAAAACGAACCATTTGGAGCGAGAAGAAACTCTACGGTCCCTGCACCCGCATAATCAACAGCTGCCGCAGCCGCCACTGCAGCATCACCCATTGCTAACCGCGTAGACTCATCTAGAACCGGGGACGGGGCTTCCTCCACCACCTTCTGGTGACGCCTCTGAATCGAACATTCTCTTTCAAAAAGATGAACTGTAGAACCATGTAAATCTGCAAGAATCTGGACCTCGATATGACGAGACCCATCCAATAGACGTTCGATATATACCGTCCCATCACCAAAAGCAGTCTGTGCTTCTCTTCGAGCAGCAAGAAACTCTTGCTGGAGGTACTTCGGTTCGTGAACTGCACGCATCCCCTTTCCTCCTCCCCCTGCACTCGCTTTCAGAAGGAGAGGATAGTCGACTTCCGTGGCTGCCGCCACGAGTGCATCAATAAGACGGTCTTCATCATCTGAATCAATAATCTCCTGACCTGGAATTACTGGAACTCCTGCATCCATCATCCGTCGACGCGCAGTCACCTTATCTCCCATGGATTCGATTGCTTCAGCAGGAGGACCAATCCAGATGAGGCCAGCTTCTTGTACGGCACGAGCAAAGGCTGCACGTTCCGAGAGAAAGCCATAACCCGGATGGATAGCATCTGCTCCACTTGAACGAGCGGCGGCGAGGATGGCATCAATATTGAGATAGGTATCAGCGAGGGTTTCGCCCTCCAAATGTACTACGCTATCTGCAACTTCAGTATGTAACGCACCATAATCTGCATCAGATCTGATTGCGATACTTTCCAATCCCATCTCGTTACAGGCACGTAATACTCGGCAGGCGATCTCACCTCGATTCGCAACGAGGACGCTTTGGATAGGATGCGGGGCATCCTTCATCCAATCCTGTTGCGTCATTGGTTTCACTCCGATTCGGGCTTCCAATTCGCAGGACGCTTCTCTAGGAACGAGGATAGGCCTTCCTGCCCTTCATCTGATCCTCGCATCTCACTTGTCTTATCCAAAGTCCAGAGTCGGAGTTCTTCATCTGTACCCACCCAACGATCGAAAGTAAGCGTCAGACGCTTAGCCTCCGCTACGGCCATTGGACCCGTAGTAAGGACTTCCTCGATGACACCTAAGGCTGCTTTATGTGCCGCTTCAGGACTATCTTCAGCCTGATCAACCATGCCAATTCGTAACGCTTCCTCCGCATCAATACGGCCTGCAAGCATAGCCAACCGACGAAACTGAGATGAGCCAACCCTTCGATGGACATAAGGGCCAATCACAGCAGGTAGAATCCCAAGTTTACCCTCTGAGAGGGCAATACGAGTCCGTGGCTCGACGATGACATGGTCAAGACAGGCAACTAGGCCTGCACCCCCTCCAAGAGCCACACCCTGCACGATACCAATAGTGAAACAAGGATGAGCCCACAGAGTGTTGAATAATCGATCCAAACGTTCCGAATCAATCCGGTTCTCTTCGGGACTCTTAGCCCCCGCATCACGCATCATATTGATATCTGCACCAGCACAGAAATGCCGTCCATTTCCAGAGAAAATCAACACACGGATACAAGAATCACCAGAACTATCGATTAGATTTCCCATCCGAGCAACAGAACGTTTTCCAGTCCAATCCAGCAGAGAAATAATCTCTGAAATCATTTGGATGTTCATGGCATTGAACACATCTGGGCGTGTCAAAGTGAGGCGTGCTACGGCGCCTTCAATCTCAAGACTGCAAAGTTCGGTATCAGGAAGGGCGTCGGTCATCATCGTCATTCTAAATCACATCCTGAATATCCCGAAATTCGTATCAGGTAAGGGAGCGTTCATACTGGCACTAATCGCGAGACCGAGAACATCACGAGTATCACGAGGATCGATTATACCATCATCCCAAAGACGTGCTGTGGAGTAGTAAGGGCTGCCTTCAGTTTCGTATTTCTCAAGAACTGGCGCTTCGAAGGCATCGACCTCTTCCTTTGTCATAGGTTCCAATCCCTCCCGCGCCCTCTGATCCTGCTTTACCGTGCTCAAAACCTGTGCTGCCTGAGGGCCTCCCATCACAGAAATACGAGCATTAGGCCACATAAACAGGAAGCGGGGGTCATATGCTCTACCACACATGCCGTAATTACCTGCACCATGTGAACCACCGATGATGACTGTAAACTTAGGAACCGGAACGCAAGAGACAGCTGTAACGAGCTTTGCTCCATCTTTGGCGATACCTCCAGCCTCATACTCCCTACCAACCATGAATCCAGTTATGTTCTGAAGGAACACTAACGGAATACCACGCTGACCACAAAGTTCGACAAAATGGGCGCCCTTGAGGGATGATTCTGAGAACAAAATACCATTGTTGGCGACGATTCCCACAGGATATCCATGGATGCGAGCAAAACCGCAAACTAAGCTTGCCCCATATCGAGGTTTGAACTCATGGAAGCGAGAACCATCCACGATACGAGAAATGACCTCACGGACATCATACGGTGACCGGTTATCTTCGGGTATAATGCCGAGTAATTCCTCGGGGTCATTGCGTGGAGGCTCAGGTTCCTGCACGTCAAGACGCGTTTTCGGCCCAGAATTGAGATTCTCAACGACGTTTCTCACCATACGTAGCGCCTCGGGTTCATCCTCTGCAAAATGATCTGCAACTCCTGAAAGACGAGTGTGTACATCGGCTCCACCAAGATCCTCTGCAGTTACCTCCTCTCCTGTCGCGGCTTTCACTAACGGTGGCCCTGCTAGGAATATTGTTCCATTACCCTTGACAATAATCGATTCGTCTGACATCGCAGGAACATAAGCTCCACCTGCAGTGCACGAGCCGCATACAGCGGCAATCTGAGGAATTCCTTTTCCTGACATCATAGCCTGATTTCGGAATATACGACCAAAGTGCCCCTTATCTGGGAACACCTCGTCCTGCATCGGTAAGAATGCCCCTCCACTATCCACAAGATAGATGCAAGGAAGATAATTCTCCTCAGCAATCTCTTGCGCTCGAATGTGTTTCTTCACTGTCAACGGGTAGTATGAACCGCCCTTCACGGTTGCATCGTTTGCAACGAACATACATTCACGTCCGTGTACGACACCAATCCCTGTGACAACTCCTGCAGAAACTGCACGACCATCATACAGCCCATGTGCAGCAAGTGGAGATGTTTCAAGAAATGGAGTGCCAGGATCACAAATTGCCTCAATCCGCTCCCTTGCCAATGCTTTCCCACGACTACGATGGCGTTCGACATACTTCTCCCCGCCACCAAGATGGACGCGATCGATTTCTGCTCGAAGTTCAGAAATTAAGGCCTCATTATGAGCCACTCGTGCAGAGTATACCTCATCCGAACGATTGACACGTGTCGGTAGGACATCCATGGCGAACAATCCCTCGCAGAGCGAGACCGACCTTCAATGAAGCGGGAGATCATACCCCGAGAGCCATACGGAAAGCGTCTCTCAGACCAGGTGCAAGACCTACAGTCATCAATGCGAGACCCATTAGAATACGGAGATGACGATAGCGATATTCCCATCGTTGAAGTGCATAGAACCACCAGACAACGAAGCCAAGAGCGACTTTGAGAACTGTGAATCCATAAGCGGAACCGAAGATTTCTATGACTGCTGCTGAAAGCACATGCTTCTCTGTATAACCATAAATCTCGAGGCCCATGCCTGTAGCAATCCCATCAACTGCCTGCCCATAGATAGCAAGGAACACGATTGGTGATGAAAGCACAGCCAAACCCGCTAGAGATTCCATATCATCGTGATACTGTGTTCTTTCGTTCTCATATGAGGTCAAATCTAGGCCGGGTGGTAGAAGACCAGGCACAGATATTCCTCGACGGAGAAGCTTCTCACGGACTGGTAGAGAAAGGTAAATGATTGGAAAAAGGAGGATTACAGCAGGGAGAGCCATTGTCCAAAGTAGGACTTCGAGGTTCATCTCCGGAGTTCGATCTATCGCAAAGATTGTGGCAAGGTCTCCAGAAACTTCCAGGCCAGACATCATAGATGCATAGGCATGTAAGCAACCATACAGGACTAGGCAGCCACCTATTCCAACTTGAAAGAGGCCTTGTTCGACCGCAGTCCAACGTTCCATCATAGGATGAGATGCAAGGATGAAAAATGTAGCAAGTAAACCTGCGATACCCACCGGCCAAAGATTCAGATGATCCTCCATCGGTGTGCCAATTCGCCCATCTTGGAGAGAGGTTAGGAAAAGAAATCCCTGAAAGGTAACCATCCCAATAGACATACCAGTAACCCAAGATCGGCCCCCATCGTCATCTGCTCGAGATGCAACAACAGATAACCATCCGGTAACGACTACCCAGAGAGCACCTTGGAAATGAATGCCGGGAGAGACAAACCAAGGCTGCAGACCTGCCCCGAATAGAGAAGCATCCTCAACAACTTCGCCAAGGGCGGCCCAGAATACCCATGGAATTAGAGCAAGAATTGTGCATTCCGTAGCAGGCATCCGAAGCCATCGCATGATTGCACCGATGCTAATCACGCTAAGGATCAATGTGACATTGTAGGCCATGGTGTTAATCTGGTTGTAGGATCCGTCAGCCAAACTTTCATCTCGGATTGGATCAAGAAAGTAAGTATCTAAGATTCCTTGCAAAGCATTTCCTGGCGCCAACGTCTGAGAAATGAAAGCTAAGACAGTAACCAAAATTATGATACCGAGGCACCAGAGGGATACCTTCTCCCACCAGGACAGTTGGTTATCCGGCAAACTCTCGCTTTTCCGGACGGCATCCATGTCAATTCGAACCCTGTATGGATGATGACGATTACGCCAATAGGTACCAAATCATTCCTCTTCGGAACCAGAAGTCGAGAGGCGCTCAATCAGATCAGCCTTCTTACCCCCAACAGGGAGGCCTGCTGCCTTGCAGCGCTCCTTAAGATCGGCTACAGATAGGGATGAAAGATCCTCATCACTAGATCCTTCGTCCTCTTCTTCGACCTTCATTGGTTCGTGAACCTCACGGAAGATGATTGTCTCGACACCGACGTGATCCCGTAGGGTTCGAATCAATCCAAACTTGGTGTATGCCCAGTTTTGATCGTAAGAAACGAACTCAGGGAGCGTGATTGTAAGATCATCGCCTTCAAAGGCGCACTCAAAGCCATCACGACCAGTGTTGGTCTCAAGCAAGGTCGTGACTTTCTCTGCGCGGTCTGATACGACCTTTGTGATACGGTACTGGTAACGTAATGTGACACCAGCTAGAGCGTGATTGAAATCGATACTCGCACGTCCAGAACGGAACGACTTGAGAATCCCGTTGCGGCCGCCAATCTCAACCATGCCGCCGATTTGTAGGCTTTCAGGGTCACTAACTGCTCGAGACAATTGTTGAAGACTCATGACTTCGATTGCACTCGGATCGCGCTCACCATAAGCTTCAGATGGAGGGATATCGAACTTGTAATCCTCGTCAGCCTTGGCCTCAAGAAGATGCGCCTCAAAACCAGCGATAAGGCGACCATCTCCAACCACTGTAACAAGTGGAGAGTAGGTGCGTCCAGGCTCAGCCTTTTCATGCTCTTCTGCAACGTGTTGACGAGTTGTCTCGATGAGATCCTCCGTATCGGCGTTGTAGAGGTCGTAATCGATGTGGACGATGGAACCGCTCTCCATTGTTTGTTACCTCCCTTGTGGGATGACCGCGCGACCTGATTCCCCCTTATGAGCGTGGCCCTTGAGGAAATGAAGAAATCTATGAGGTTTTGAGATGTATTATCACTCAGATTCAATAGATTGGTTTGCAGTTAGGTTTCTACTTTTCAACGTCATCATCGAACCTATAACAATCATAATCCAGCCTGCCCAGACCAGATGGCTCCCTGGTAAATCATAGACAGTTAAGCGAACCCTGTCAACCTCATCCAAGCCTCCGAGTAGTCCATCATTCATGATTAGAGACATCTGATTAAGATCGAGAATCATGATGATGTCTCCATCCCACATTACCAGACGGTCTACCTCGGAACGAGGAGTGATAGAGCCACTTTCCTCTGCGTCGAAGCGAAGCACACCAGGTCGGACTTCTCCGAGAGATTTTCCGTCTACATCCCCTACATCGATGACAATTCCGAAGAAGGCATCACCGATGTTGAACCGGTCATCAAAAAGCGGCTCACCTCGGACAGAAGTCTCGATGTCCCTCATAGTGAATATTAGATCTCCATGTTGGACCGGCTCATCCCGAATCAATGTCACTTGATGACTGGGGTCAACACGATCAACCAGCGTTGTAGTGAGTACATGTCCTATCAGTAGTAGTAAGATGCCTGCATGGGCGACATGTGATGCAAGACGAAGCATGGTAGGTTGACCATGAACAGAGGCTGAGAAACGTGCATTTACCTCAGTGACAAGTTCAGCGAGTGCAGGAAGTGCAGCAAGAATAAGCCACACTAACAGGAATCTAGCGATTTCTCCTCGAGTAATCGATGTTGCAATCAGTTGATCCGCATTACCTGGCAGAGGCAAGTAGGATTCTCCAATCCATGCGGAAACAACAGACAAGAGGAGGCCGGATCCAAGCACAAACCAACGTTGTCTCTCACTTGAACGCCGCAGAGAATATGTGAGAATACCAGCGGCCAGTAGGCCAATCAAGATAGCACCGAAGGCCTCGTGAGCTTCAGGGGATGGTCCATCGATTTCTGCAAGAAGGAGTAACCATGTCAGCAGGAGGAAAGAGCCCCCTCCTGCAAGAGGAACAAAGAGCGAAAGGCGTCGAATGTTCGGTCGTTGAGGTAACGTATCCTCTTCAGGAGCAAGCAACCAAGGCAGAAGGAAAAGTAGCATTCCAATACCAGCTTCAACCGTCTCAAGATGCCACGACCATCTTGAGAATAGCATGATGATTACGCCCACACTAGACCAAAGAACTGTATGTACCCGATCATGAATCATTAGGATTAGAACGGGAATTGCGATTACGGCGACAGACAAAGAGGCTGAGCGAATATGGATTACAGAAAGTCCAAGCAGGATACCATATGCAAGAAACGGACGATTAGTTAGCAGAGTATCTGCACCCGAGCGGTGTACACGCTCCGCCTGATTACGTGCGAGAAGTAACGTCGCTGCGCCCAAAAGCACCAACATAATCGTGAATTCAAGAAATACCTCTGCACCCTCAACCCCTTCAGACCACAGGCTTAGGACTCGTAGATAGGCGTCGTCAGGCAAAGCAACCTCTGAATCAGATACAACAAATGCATGGACTGAAGCCCAGACACCGTTCGCCCGCGTGACCAATGTGGAATGCATAGCAAGAGCACCTGTCAATAGACCGAGAGCAGGTGCCCATTCCATGGCTGATTCTCGGCCATCTGGACGAGGAGTCATACGAACATGAATGACGAGGAGGGCAGTAAGCCATGGGAGAAACGAAGCTGTCTCGACTGGATCCCAAGCCCAATACCCGCCCCAATCCAATACTGTGTAGGCCCACAGTCCTCCAAGACCAATCCCAACTGTACCTGTGAAAAATGCGGCTCGAGCTGCTGGAAGTTGCTCCTCATGAATCGAATGAGATTCAGAACCGTTAATCATGCCCTCAAGAGCAATTGAACTGACCAGTAAGCAGAACGCATAGAAGGAGAAAACAATCGGTGGATGAATGACCATTAAATCGGTCTGAAGATACACGTTAAGTTCGTGACGTGTCGCATCTGGATCGAATTCAAAAGGCTGCAAAAGTAAAGCAATAAACAAAATCATCAGAATCAAGAAATGCAGTACAACTCCGGAACCCAATCTATTCCTCATCGAATCATCATCAGGCCTTCGACGCCACCAAAGTCGAACTGCGGCGAGCCAAGCGACCCAGAGAAGAAGAGGGCCTGCCCGACCAGCCCAAGCAGCCGAGACACGGTAATGGAGAGGTAAATCTGGTGAACCGTGGGAACGAACCAATCTAAGGGCGTCATAATCTACAATGAAAGCGAAAATGAGGACCATGAATGGCAATGATTGGATACCAAGAATCCAGAACTCCTTGGGATGAGGTGAACGATTCGTCACACCATGATGAATGGCGAGACAAGTCGCAGCGAGGCCTCCCCCAATGAGAACTGCATCCAACCACATCTCAGAACCCATTCGACCGTGTATTGAGGCGACTCAATAGGGCATCGGCTGAAGAATCACCAGCCGTAGTACTTCGCCCGACTGTATCCGAAAGCGAGCATTGCAGGAATTATCCCTCGTACGTAAAGCCAAGGACGTCGGAAAAGGAGGCGGAATCCAACCATTGCTTTGCCTAACACACCCATGTTACCCATTTCCTCTGGAAAGCAACGCCCCATGACAGACATATCACGATCACTGAGGGAATAGAGGGCTTGCTTTCCACGGAGAATCTTGTGATACGGTGGGAACTCTTCCTTCCAGCGCGCAGGATATGGCGAAAGAGCTGTTGCAGTGACATCATCCGCAGCGATTGCTTCCGCAGCTGTTAGAGCTGCAAACTGGGCAGATTTCAATGCCAGATGAGAGCCACCTTCAAAGAGAGGTGATGTGAACCCTGCAGCATCACCTACCAACATCAATCCATCAGCATGCGTATGCTCATGTGGACCTGAAATTGGTATGCTACCTCCAAACCCTCGAATCTTTCGATCGTCATCGCGCCAAGGCGGATTGATGACCTCTAAATCCCTAAATTCCGTGTCAGCAATGAAGCGATCTAATCCTCGGACTGCCCCCTCAGTAACAAGACCGACGTTCGCACGGCCATCACGTTTAGGAATCATCCAAAGGTAACCCTTCTCCGCATACTGTGGCCAAATATAGAAATCCAGATAATCATCAGTGGGTACCTCAAGCATCTCATATTGTATACCTGCAATGACCTTTGGACGTTTGTTGAGTTTAAGCATCTTTGAACAAATACCAGCAACACCTGAAGCATCGATGACTATTCGAGCTTCGATTGGAAATGCGTCACCTTTACCCTCACAACGATGTCCGATGAACTTACCATCAATTTCCATTCGCTCCATAGAACGAAGACGATGCCCCAGATGTAGCGTAGCTCCTGCAGAAACGGCTTCATCTGCAATCCATTGCTCAAAGAGGTGCTTCTCAAGGACGTAGCCGTGCTCTGTGAGGCGCTTCTTTGTACCATCAGGGAATATGACTCTAATTCCATGAACTCGCTTGCTGATTACAGATTCGGGGAGGCTCAAATTCAAATTCGCAATGGCGATATCTGAGATACATTCGCCACAGTGAACTGGTGTTCCAATTTCTTCATGATCCTCGATTAACATGACCTTCAGTCCAGCCCTAGCAGCATGGAGGGCAGCAGACCCACCACCGGGTCCAGCTCCAACAACCAAAACGTCGCATTGAGTGGTCACATTAGGAGTGAGGAGCCGCTAGGGTCATCAACTCGTCGCCAAGATTCCATACGAACCTTATCATGCTCCCGTCCCGACCGATGGGCATGGCTTGGCGAAATCTCGCTCGATATGTCAAGTCACTTGAAGCATCAGGAGAACTCGTTCGTATCCAACGTCCAGTGGATGTTGAACTTGAAGCAGGATGCATTGCAGACCTGCTGGTCAAGACAGATGGCCCAGCAGTTGTATTCGAACAACCAAAGCTTCCAGATGGGACAATTTCCGAGATACCATTGGTGATGAACCTCTTCGGTACTGAGAAACGGACTCGTAAAGCCCTCGGTGTTACCGGAGAAACGGATATCGGAGACCGTCTAGTTTCGTTGATGAAGCCAGATATAGGGACTTATGTAAAGCGACCATGGAAGGCGTTTCCACTAGCACTCGACGCACTTAGCCTGCCCCCAAAGAGGGTACGTAGAGGGCGATGTCAAGACGTAGTCATGGAGCACGCTGATGTCACGAAATTACCCATTCCGAAAACTTGGCCAATGGACGGTGGGCGCTATATCACACTCCCTCTAGTCGTGACAAAAGATCCTGAGAGCGGAGAACACAACCTCGGAATGTATCGAGGTCAAGTACATGGTCCCATTGAAGTTGGACTACATTGGCAGATTCACAAACATGGTGCGGATCACGCAGCGGCTTACGAAGATGGGAGGATGCCTGTTGCGATTTGTATTGGAGGTCCTCCAGAACTCATCTTCTCTGCAGTCGCACCGTTACCGGATAATCTGGAGGAATACATGTTCGCTGGATTCCTAGGACGGCGCCGGCTTCGTATCACAAAAGCACTGACACAAGACCTGATGGTACCCGCTGATGCAGACATCGTCATCGAAGGATATGTCGAACCCGGTGAGACCAAGCAAGAAGGACCATTCGGTGACCATTTCGGATTCTATTCTCTAACTGGACAATATCCTGTGCTCAAAGTGACAGCAATTACTCACCGGAAGAATGCCATGTTACCTGCAACTATCGTAGGCCTACCACCGATGGAGGACGGGTACATTGGCGAAGCAATTGGTAGCCAATTCACCCCTGTACTACGATTTCAACATCGTGACGTCGTAGGAGTACATCTGCCCATGGAAACCGGATTCCACAATCTCGCAATCGTTGCATCGAAGCAAAGGTATCCACGTCAGGCCAGAAAGACAGCTATGGGACTCCTTGGGGCAGGACAAATGATGTTCTTGAAGACCATTGTCGCCGTCGATGCTGATCACGATCCCAAGAACTTAGAGGCTCTTCTTGACGTACTCAACAATAACGTCGATCCAAGAGAGGATATACTCGTTATCGAAGGCATGGTTGGGGATTCATTAGATCCTGCGACACCTTACGAAAATGTCCAGAGCAAGATTCTGATTGATGCCAGTGGAATTGTAGATGCTGATCCCAGAAGTGGCAAGGATGGGCCTGAAGGTTCGCCAGCAAAGGCATCTCCAGGCTGGCGTAGAGGAGAGGGTAAGGCTCCGGGTGTTCCAGAAGGTTTCCTTGATTCAGTTCAGGCAGTAGAACACGTAGTTGATTCTCGTCTACTACGACCTAGTATTCTTGTCGTTACCACTCGAATAGAAGGTCGTCCTGATCCGAAGACCGGAATGATTGGACGAGATGAAGAGGCCGCAGCTAATCAAAGAAAGCATATTTCTCAATTGATAGATTCAATTTGGCAATTGCCAAATTCGAAGATGTTACGATGGTTGTTCATAACGGATGATGATCTAAACCTCCATGACATTGGCACACGAAGACGACTCCTCTGGCAACTCTTCGCTCGATTCGATGTTGATCGTGGACTACGATTCGACGCAGGGAAAGCGCGGATTGCTTGGGATGCAACAACACCCATCCCATCAATGGAGGGAGAGGTTCCCACTCGCCGATGGCCGGCAGTCACTCTGCACGACCCCGCTATGATGGAGCGGGTTCGGCGAAGTATCGCAGAGGATGGCCTTGGCGTTAGAAACTGGCCTAATCACATCCTGAAATGAGGTAGATCGATGGATATTCGAGAAATTTTTTCCTTCATCAAAGTGGAGCACACGCTCTTCTCACTACCTTTCGTACTGATAGGATACATCATCGCGTATCACCAGTTCATGGACGACATTTCCACCTCCGTTCATGGTTGGATTCAGATAGATCTTGTCTGGATTCTGATTGCTGCAATCGGTGCACGCGGACTCGCGATGGCGTTGAATCGGATTATCGATCGAGATATAGATGCAGCAAATCCTCGAACCGAAGGGAGACACCTTGCCTCAGGAAAGATGGATGTCAAGACAGCCTGGTCTCTAGCAGCAATCTTCCTACTCATGCTTCTTCTCGGCGCTTGGATGCTAAATCAAGTCGCGCTTATGATGGCATGGCTTCCTGTACTCGCTTTCGTAATCTACCCATATACCAAGAGATTCACTTGGCTCTGCCATCTATGGCTCGGCCTATGTCTCGGCCTTGCACCAGCTGGCGCATGGGTAGCAGTTGCTGGAGACGTACACGGATGGGCTGCAATCACTGGAATGTTCGGCACCCATACTGAGTTACTGTGGCTACCTACAATCCTACCAATATCCCTCGGAGTTGCCCTTTGGATTACTGTATTCGACATCAACTACGCACGAATGGATGTCGAAAGCGATCGCTTGAATGGTATACACTCCTTCCCAGTACGATTCAGTGAAGAAGCAACGACTCGAACCTCCGTACAACTATCGCTTCTTTGGTTTGCTTGCTTTGCTATCTCAAATCCGATGGATGAAATTTGGTTCCTCGCTATTTCTGCCGGAATGGCTCTTGCGAATATCGTAGTAATCCTCGCTCGAGAACAGTTCGTGGACTTTCAAACCGTCCTATTCCGAACATCTATGCTCACTGGATGGATCCTACTAATCCCCATCATATTGATGCAACCCGACAACAGTTGCTGTGCCACTAACTAAGGGTGATGAGATGAGACTGGCAGTAATCACCGGCGGGGGACGAGGCATAGGAGCTGCAATCTCGAAACGATTAGCTTCAGATGGATATCGTATCCTCCTGACCTACAACAATGATTCACAATCCGCTGAATCCGTAATTTCAGAACTACGCCAACAAAGAGTGGATTGTGTTGCTGTCAAAGTCGATTGTGGGCAGACAGATGAAGTATTCATCCTTGCAGACCATCCTTGGATGCAATATGGAGTAGACGCCTTAATCCTGAATCATGGCATGTATCATCGCAGCCCTGCAAGAGAACTCACAATGGATGATTTACAGGAGACAATGGACGTTAACTTTCGAGGGGCAGTCGCCGTATATACTGCCCTTTCTAGATACTTGTCTCCACACGCATCTGTCGTAGCTATTGGTAGCCAATTAGGAATCCGTGGGAGCTCCCACGGTGCTCACTATGCTGCATCCAAAGGAGCGCTGCATGCATGGGCACGTAGTCTCGCCATAGACCTTGCAGACTCAGGACAGCGAGTGAACATCATCGCTCCAGGTGCCATCGATACAGATATTCTAGCAGGAGATGACAATGAAAAGAGGAGACAGAGATTGGAACGTATTCCAATGGGCCGACTCGGAACTCCTGATGATATCGCCAGTGTTGCCTCTTTTCTCTGCAGTTCAGATTCCTCGTATATGACCGGCGCGATACTCCACGTCAATGGTGGTCTGTTCCTTCCCTGAGGCCTCGCCATGGATGTTGATCACTACGATCTATCCAAGGTCATCGGAGAACGGGCCATCGCGAATGCAATACCGTTTCATCTTGAAGCGGAATACGATCCTTCAGGAGACCAAGAAAAGGCAATTGAAGAAATCATTTTCCAATTAGAAAATGGACAAGAACGTTGCGTTCTCCTTGGCGTAACGGGATCCGGCAAAACATTTGCAATGGCACACATCATTCAACGGCTACAAATTCCCACACTCATACTCAGCCACAACAAGACACTTGCACGCCAACTCTGGCAAGAGATGTCCGGCCTATTCCCCTCTAATGCAGTGGAGTACTTCGTAAGCCACTACGACTACTACCAGCCTGAGGCCTACATCCCTGGACGAGACCTCTACATCGACAAAGAATTGCAAATGAACGAACGAATCGAACAGGAGCGGTTCTCGACTGTAGCATCATTAGTCACCCGACAAGACGTGATTGTGGTTGGAACTGTATCTACAATCTATGGATTGAATCCGCCTGAAACATTCCTACAGCACCATCTTAGGATATTTGTCGGTCAATCTGTCGAACCAATGGATGTCGTACGAGAATTGGTATCACTCCACTATGGGCGTGTAAGTGGGTCTGATTTCAATCGAGGAGACATTCGCCTCAGAGGAGAAGTCCTAGACATCTGGATGCCGAGCCGTGATGATCCGATTAGAGTTCGATTTGGTTTCGATGGGATTGAACGAATTCAGATCTGTGAAGCAATCAGTTTTGAGCCCCTCGATGAGATTGAAGAAGCATGGATTCATCCAAAAGAGTTCTACATAACTGCAGAAGGATCCTTCGGCCGAGCTCTAGAGGATATCGAGGATGAGAGAGATAACCGCGAGAAATGGTTCAGAGACAGGAACATGGAACTTGAATCACATCGAATTGCAACTCGAACTGACTATGATCTCGAACTTCTTCGAGAGATTGGCACCTGTAAGGGGATTGAAAACTATAGTCGACATTTCGATGGCCGTAAAAAAGGAGAGCGCCCATATTGCTTATTCGATTTCATGGCAGCTTGTGCGAGTACCTTCCACGGCAATCCTGATCAATACCTAGTGATCATGGACGAAAGTCATGTCACACTACCACAACTTGGAGGCATGCATGCAGGAGATAGATCGAGAAAGCGCAACCTCATTGAACACGGCTTCCGACTACCTTCTGCTTATGACAACAGACCTCTACGAATCGATGAATTTCAGAATCTTGTCCCACAGATGATGTACGTCTCCGCAACACCTGGAGAACGTGAACTACGACATCTTGCCGAGGTGACAGGACAGGAGATTCCAGCTGGACTCGAGCATGTTCCAAGCGGAGGAGGCGCTATTGAGACCGGCGTTAAGAAAAAGCGAGCGATGAGTATGAAAGATACATTGCACGAGATTGAAGGTGTCGTTCAAATGGAAATACGTCCAACTGGACTTCTTGATCCTCGTATTGAAGTCCGGCCCACGGAAGGACAAGTTCAGGATCTCCTGGATGAGATTAATCGATGTGCTGATAAGAATGAACGAGTATTAGTCACCGTATTGACTATCAAGTTCGCAGAAGAAGTCGCCGAATACCTTCAACGCATGGGAGTCAAGGCTCATTACCTCCATAGTGAGATTGGAACAATCGAGAGATCTGAGATAATCAAAGCTCTCCGACTCGGTCACATTGATGTCATCGTCGGAATCAATCTACTTAGAGAGGGGCTTGACATCCCAGAAGTAAGTCTTGTTGCAATCTTCGATGCGGACCGTGAAGGATTTTTGAGGAATGAGCGAAGCCTCTTGCAGACTATCGGTAGAGCCGCAAGAAACGAAAACGGACATGTCATACTCTACGCTGATTCGGTTAGTCCTGCAATGCAAGCTTCCATCGAACAAACGTTAGAGCGACGAAAAAGGCAAGAAGCCCACAATGAAGCAAACAAAATCACCCCTACCACGATTCAGAAAGCACTCCCTGTGATGGGGCAGGAAGTGGAAGGTCTCCTATCGAACACAGCCGGAAAGGGAACGGGTGGAGGTAAGAGAATGGTGGGTTCACGCACTGGAGGCAGAGGTGGGGCGAAGGATATCGTCAAGCGGTTTGATCTTGGCGCGGGCACTTGGAACGAGCATGAGGAATCCATACTCTCCAATATCAGTCAGCCGAGTTGGGCTCAGACAGGAGCTGACATTCTAGAAACCAAAAGAGAAATCGAAGGAAATGAAGGCGATGATATACTTCGACTCATCGAGCGATTACGAAAAGAGATGAAGACAGCAGCGGCCCGACTGGAGTTCGAACGAGCGGCTCAGATTAGAGATAGAATTATCCAATTAGAAAATGAATTTTTCAATTGAAAAATTATTTAAAAAAACGTCGGATAGACGATAGGCGGGGTCGAACGCACACAGTACATGGCCTATGAACGAGATGATTTCGACCAGCCTGTCGAAGACTATGATTTGCGCTCCACAGAGACAATCTCAGATTTACTACGTCAGATGAAGACAGCAGGGGGATTCACTGCAACAAAGCTCATCGATGCGCGCGACATTCTCCGGAATGCGATTTCTGAAACGAAATCTGGAGCAGACGATAAGAAGGTCCTCAACTGGCTCTCATTCCCTGCATGCCTAATGGCAACAGGTACACGCGGATTCTTTCACGAAGCCGTTAGAAGTCGCGCATACAATGTGATTAGTACTACCTGCGGCACTCTAGATCACGATATTGCACGAACCTTCAGAGACTATTACCATGGATCCTTCGATCTGGATGATGTTCTGCTGGGCAATGTGGGCTTGAACCGCCTAGGCAACGTGATTGTGCCCAACGAATGCTATGGAGATATTCTCGAACCCGTCATCCTTCCTTGGCTAGAAGAAATTGAAGCGGAACGTAAAACAAAAAATCCCAACAATCCATGGCTTGGGTTTGGCTCTGTAGAACTCTGTTGGGCATTTGGTGATCGAATCGAAGATGAATCCTCCTTCCTTCACCAAGTCGCGAAACACCGTATTCCTGTTGTAATTCCAGGTCTATCCGATGGAAGTATAGGGGCTCAACTATTCATGCATCGGCAGAAATCTCCTGATTTCATGATTGACTTCCTTGCAGATGAACAAATTCTCTCAGACCTGACATGGACTGCGGACCGCTCTCACGCCCTGATGATTGGAGGAGGGATCTCAAAACACCATGTTATCTGGTGGAATCAATATAGAGACGGTCTAGATTCAGCTGTTGGAATTACGACGGCACCAGAATTTGATGGGTCACTATCAGGGGCTCGGACTAGAGAGGCCATCTCTTGGGGTAAGATTCGACCCGATGCACCACATGTAACAGTTGAAGGCGAAGCCTCAGTTCTACTGCCTCTCATCGGTGCCGATCTCTTCTGAGGTCAATCTAATTCTGTTTCCGCAAATGCGATACATTCCATGATACCGACTCGCATAGGAGTGAGGGGCCTCCAACCATCACTTCCGCATCGGAGTAATGCCTCGTGAAGAGGAGCTAGATTAGGACGCTCTGCACGACCATCTACAGATAATGCAGCCGGCGAGGGGATATCGCCCAATGTTTCCGCAGTATGAGTGCCTGAAATTGCAGCATTATACCGATTCCAAAGGAGATAAATCTCGGAGAGGACCATTTTCTGACTCCATGCCCGACGACCGCAGATGGTGTATTCGCCCACCTCACCGTGGACACGTAACTCCTCCTCAGCCCGCTCAATATCTCTGATATGGACCCAATAATGGACTGTTTGATCTAACTCAATATCCTCGTTACTCATGATTTTACGAACCCAAAGATTGAGTAAATCTTCCTGACCAGGAGAATATACATCGACTCGGTTGAATTTGAGAGACGACAAGAAATCCCCTCATCACGAAGACGTCTCAGTATGACGGATTAACGCAGCACGAACTAGATCGACGACAAGTTCAACCTCCTCTGCACTGATTCGGAAATGAGGTGTGAATCGCAAGGCATTCTGGCCACCATGAATAATTCCAAGACCAAGTTTCCGACAGGTCTCTTCAACCTCGCCGAAACCGACTACTTTGTGCGACTCTGGATTCAACTCTGCACAACAGAGCAAACCAGTCCCCTGAACTTTTAGGATTACATCTGGCATTTCATCCTGGATTTCAGAGAGACCGGCAACGAGTTGATTACCTCGATCTCGGATATTTTGACGGAGTTCGGGTGTCATCTGCCGGAGTACGGATACAGCAGTCTCCAAAGCACGAGGATTAGTCGTCATCGTATTTCCATAGATACCAACAACATACAACTCTGCAGAACGGGGCGTCATACCGAGAACAGATAACGGATACTGGCCAGCATTCAAGGCTTTAGACCAAGTCTCGAAGTCCGGTGCCTCAGCATCTTGGAATCCCTCGTAATCGATGATGGATAGGCAACCCTGACCTCGGATACCGGCTTGAATGGAATCCACCAGCAACATGCTACCATGTTCCATCGTCAGACGACGTGCCTCATCGTAGAATTCACGGGTAACACATTGACCTGGATTACCTTCACCCTGGACCGGTTCGAT
>DAFJ01000067.1:7617-20103 GCA_002497905.1 Euryarchaeota archaeon UBA251 | reverse complement strand
TAATCGTTTGACTGGTTGTCTTACCCTTGCCTAGAGGACTAGCAGAGAAATCTATGTTCTGGACCTCCGCATATCCACGGAAACCGGTGATCAGCACTTCTCTCGCAAGAATCAGAACCACTGCCCATGATGGAACGAGGGCAGAGGTCCATGGCGATGCTGCCATTAGAATCAGCATTGATTGAATGAGAATCTTGTCAATTAGTGGGTCTATCATACGCCCGAAAACAGTGATGCTGTCGAGACGTCTGGCGAGATACCCGTCGAGCACATCTGTAGCCATTCCTATTCCGAATACAGCGAGGACAGCCCACCATACCCAAGATTCAGGAAACTCAGCCCCATCGAACCATAGGAGATAGAATACGAGAATAAGGGGGACTGCTCCCAATCTCGACATACTGACGATGTTAGGCCATGGGCTGATGACGCGTTCTTCGTCCATGAAGGAGCGTCCAAACTGTCGTGAAAGGTTCTTCCGGCTAAAACGGGGGGTTTCAGAACTAACTGATGGATGACACGAGGGGCGTCAAGTTCATGTCGGGTCAAGTGCCAAGTTCGGATTGGGTCCAGTCATGGCGAGAATCAAGTCCCTCGGTCTTGTCCTTATGTTTGTCTTAATGTCAATGACCGGTTTCGCGTCTCTGGTCGCGGCATCTGGGGTAACAGATTCCGATTTACAGGCACAAAACATCTCGGTATCTTGGGACCCGACGTACGAGTTCACTCGTATTCAATGGGATAACTTGGATACTAGCGATTTTCAAGTGATGAATGACCTCCAAGCTGCCACCTATCGAGTATACCGATCGGATACGCCAATCACTACTTCAGATATTGAGAACGGTAATCTAACTCATTTTGCTAGTATTCCGGCCTGTGAGGCGGAGTGGAGCGTAGGTAATTGTAGGAACCAGGCTCGCTCAGTCATCCACCTTACCCCACATAGCAGTGTGGGGAGTTATCACTACGCAGTAACAACAATTCTTGGGAACAGCACAGAGGCAGCATTTGTTGAGATGAACGTCTCTCAGAACTACGAGGCTGTGAATGAAACCTCTCATGCGATTACTTCTGTATTCAATCTCAATGCGACTTATGATGGTGTAAATCAACAAACTGTCCTCGAATGGGAAAATACAGTACCGGTCTTCTTCCCGGGTCAGTTGATTGAGACCGGAGAGAACGCTTACACGATTCGAATTTACGAGCACCCAATCCCGGCGAACAGAACTAATTGGGATCAAATCAACCCTACTCTTGTCGCTCAGGATATTCCTGCGGGGACTAGTTCCTACAGCCTTAGTGTCCCTAGTGGTATCGACCGTAACGTGTACTATACAGCGACAATTGTCGATCAAGGCTTCGAAGATTTCCGTTTCCTTACACAGAACAGCCTTCTAAGTCCAGTCCGCGAGGATTCTCGCGCCCCTACACCTGCAATGGAGGTTGCAGCCTCCTTCTCAGCAATCCCAGAGACTGGATTTGGTACAACCACAATCGTCTGGGGCGATGATCCGTATGAGGATGGGAACGAGAGGTATCGAATCTGGCGTAGTCCAACTCCATTTGGACAGAATATTTCAGGAGAACAACTCATTGGAGAGGTATCTGCAGGTGAAGAGCTGTTTGGATACACTATACAACAAGGTGTCCTTGCTGAGTCCTATTATGCCGTTACTGTGGTAGATTGGATTGGCAATCATGAAGGTCTCCTATCATCTGGATCAACTTCAACGTTGATATTCGAAGACACCTTCAATCCGTGGATTGCAGAACCAACTAATGTGACTGCAGTGTATAACAACGGTATGACTACAATCACATGGAATGATCAGATGGGCGCCGAAGGCGAGAATTATCACGTATACCGTTCAGTCGGGTCTCGATTGACTTCTGCATCGGATCTCGTGAATGATTCGAATATTGATTTAGTAGCTACAGTCCCGGATGGTGTCCAAACAACTGAGGCTTCAGTTCCAGAAAATGTCTACCAGAATACATACTACTGTGTTACGAGCGAAGCCCGTTACGGGTACATTAACGGTACTTACGAAGATACGCGCTTCATTCAGAATTGCTCAGACGCTATCCTTGAAGATACACAGGACCCTCGCGCTCCACAAATGTCATCTCCGCTGTTAGAAGTGATGGCAGAACCGAAGTTTGCTCTCGTAACTTGGCTCAATGATTTCGAAGAGGTAGACGAAACATACGGCCTCTGGGTTCATTCTGGAAATCCATGGGGTATCGAGAATTGGGAAGATGAACTGGTACTGACTACTAATGCTACAGTCGAAAATGGATGGACTCTTCTTGAGACAATTGCCGAGCCATCAGCGAGTACCACACAGATGTATCGTAGCATTGCTGTCGATGATGAAGTAGATCGCTATCGCTGGTATGCGGTGACTCAAACTGATCAGTGGGGCAATGAAAACACGATTGTATCTAACGAATTCAACGCATGGTTAGTTCATGAAGACACAACAGCACCTACTGCAGTCATTACCGTTGAGGGAGAAGATGACAATGATGAGGACTTCATTGCAGAGGCACTGACTCAGGGTGATTACCAACTCCTCTTCAAAGTAAACGAGGATCTCGGTGAGGATCCGATTATCAATGTTACAACAACTGGTGGCCATTCCTTCACTGAGGAAGGAGGCCTAGTTCGTGCTGAGAAGGTACCAGGTAAGGCTGATACTTACCGACTTCGAATGACGGTACCTTCTGGATTGGTCAATAGTGATCTTCGTGTTGAATATACTCTGGTTGATGTCGCCGGAAACACCCGAACTGAGGTTACTCTTGGTTGGCCTATTGATGTCGAGGATCCAGATATTCAGATGTATTCTCCCGGTCCGGATAGCACCTACCTTTACGGTGAATATGTTCGAATTCACGGAAGCGTAACAGATGACGTAGGTGTCGATTATGTCAGAATTAAGTTTGAGAAGGGGCTTGATCAGACGTCAATTCTCCGCACGGAATGGTTCAATGTCACAGATATTACTGCAGTCGATGATGGTGGCAAGACCTTCGTATTCGAATATCTCGATCCGGCTGCCTCCTGGCCTGAGAAGGGCCGTCAACGCTTGATTGTCGAAGCAGGCGATTCTGCAGGAAATGTCGAAGAGATACGTATTACGTTCATCGTGGATCTTTGTCAGAGATCCACCTCTGGATACACCGTTTGTGCAACAGAGGTTGCAGATATGCAGGTTCCTGATGATGACGGCGATAACGTTCCTAACGATGAGGACAGTTGTCCGGCAACGCCTCCCAACACGGAGGTAGATTCTGCGACAGGATGTGTATCTCCAGGTATGTTTTCTGGAACTTTCCTTCTTGTCTATGTGATGGGTGGATTGAATCTGATTCTTCTCCTTGCTGCAATTGTTGCTGCTTCGATGGCAAATGCAAACCCCTCGAAAAAGCGGCGTGGTGATGAAGAGGACATGCTTGACGAAGACGATTGGATGGCTGACTTCATGGGAGGAGGAGAAGGCGGCTCAGCCGACGATGTTCGCGCAGATCTCGGTGCTCTTAATGAGAAGTCAGATGAGAAGGAGGAGAAATCCGAAGATAAGCAAGTCGAAGAGGATGATGATCTCTTCCAAGAAAAGGTTGCACGTCCGAAGAGGCGTACGAAGCGGAAGGTCAAGGATGATGACGAAGACGATGACGATGATGAGGGTGGCTCACGCCCCCGTGTCCGACGCCGCTCTGTGCGCCGCCGCTCATCGTGAGGCGTGATTACATGTTCGGGATGGACGACCCGGCCAAGGTTGTCGTCCAGATTCGTAGCTATATTGGGGAAGGACGCTATGAGATTGCTGAGGTCATGGCTCAGGAGTTATCGACGCATTTGCTTCATTCAAAGCGAGATATTCACCTTGATGCCGTCCTTGTTACTGCCCTCCGAGAATGGGTTCGAATCCTCCATCTTAGAGGACAATACCCAGAGGCACACTCTGCAGCACGACGTTTGGCGAAGGCCCGCAAGGTTCGCCTCAAGCAGATTTCTTCGTTGGGGGATGCAGACGCTTGGTCCGATGAGAAAAAGCTCGAAGTTGAAGATCTAATTCTTCATGGTCGAATCGAGTCTGAGCGAGGTCGTTTACGGAGCTCAATTAGCCGATTCAATAAGGCAATTCGAATTGACGGCAATCATCTCGAAGCCCGTCTTTCCAAGCTTGGGTCTAGATGGCGAATTAAAGGGTCTCTTAAGGGTGGAAAGCGGGACGCTTTGCAACTTCTTGCTGCTCTCGAGCGAAGTTCAGGTGTGGAGCATATTGGCGGCGTCATGGGTATGCGGAATGGCGAAGGGACATTGGTGAGCCTTGATCGAATCCAGAGTATCTTGAATGGTGTAGTTGATCCCTCATTGGGTTTGAATAAAGGAATCAACGAGCGTGCAAAGTCCTGTTTGGTTAGGATTAATGCTGAAACTGCACAGATTGAAGCTGGTGAACGTGAAGCAGATGCTCGACTTGCTGCAGCAATAGATTCCTTGCAGCCTTCGATGGACTACCATTCGTATTCGACATCCTAATCAAGACGCTGGGCCTTTGTACTGGAGCCATTTTCTACATGCTGGACACCACGTCCATCGATTACCATTTTCTACAGCCTCTTGTGCAATACCGTTGCATTCAGGACACCGCTCGATTTCTTGGATTGGTGTCCCAGAGCCTGAGTCATTTTTCCCCTTGTTGCGAATAATTTGGAAACCTGCACCTGCAATCATGAGGAGTCCGAGAATAATTGCGATCATTAGCTTCCACCCTACCTGGGGCTCGCTTTGATCTCCTTGATTCTCATTTTCATCTGAAATACTGTTTTCATCGTTAGATGTGACTGGGCATCCTCCATTTGCAGATAAGCCAGATTCACTTGGGCAAAGGTCATCTTGATCAAGAATACCATCGCCATCACTGTCAATATCAGAATTTGTTTGATTCACGTTCGAGTTCGAATCCGTGTCGTTTACCTGTGGTTCAGGAACGTCTGGTGCAGCACATATGAGGGGATTCGTTGAATCATGATCATATGGAATGTCCGTTGCACTTGAGGGAACACATCCATCATCATCGGGATCATGCCAGGCCAATCGATCAAATGGAAATTTGTCCCCTATTTCGATTAAGAGACCGGTGGTAGGGTCTACAGTGTAGGAATAATTGTCTCCTATACCATCGCCGTCAAGGTCATGACATTGGAGAGGATTATTTGGGAATGCATCACCATTTGCTGGTACGCGGTAACCGAGATCATCGATTGAATAGGTGTAATTGTCACCACATCCATCTCCATCTCGATCTGTGATTTGTGTCGGATCGTTAGGAAAGGCGTCTCCATTGTCAATCCTCATTCCGTTACTTCCAACCGTGAATGAGTGTGCATCACCCACTCTATCACCGTCAGTATCCAACCATTGGTATGGATCATCTAGGAAGGCATCGGCAAGTCCGAGAGGATGTGCTAACCAATTTGGAGTCGGATCTGATCTACCATCGCCATCAGTATCGATACATCCGTATCGATCCTCGTAGGAATTACCTGGTTGATCAGGGCATGAATCTGGTTGGTTACCTGCAGGATTGTCTCCAAACTCATCCCCATCCAAATCAGAATATTGGGTTGGGTCAGTCGGAAAAGCGTCATCATCGTCTGGTACTCCATCCTGATCAATATCCGATACGAATCGTACTATACTTCCAGTATGGTTCACTAGGACCACGTTTCTATCGTGATCTAGTTCGATACCTCTTGGGATTCCGATGGTGTTCATCGAGGTAATCAAATTGCTCGTCGTTAAGTCAAAAATCTGGATACGTCCTGTAGATGAGGTGGATGAATCTCCAGATCCAACGATGATACGGGGGCCTTGAGAATCCAGTGCGAAGTCGAAGATTTCTTTTGCAGCATCGATTTCTGTGACGAGGACCTGTTGTGTAGAATCATACATCTTGATTTTTGCATCCCATCCTCCAGTAACAAGCACTGGATATTCGTTGAACCACTGGTTCGCTCCCGAGTAGTTCTCGTGACTATAGGCGACACCATTGTCTGTCCACATCATAGGATCAGGATCAATGGTATCCCAAGTCCTAACCAGTCCACTTTGGCTAACAGAACTCATTATTTCTTGATTCGGCCCAAAGGCGATGGTCCAATAGACCTCATCGTAATTCCATTGACGGAGGGATTGTCCGGATGAACTCGAAAGAATTTCAACCACTCCGTCTGCACTGGTGTTCGTCGCATTCTCTCCGTAGGTCGCAACGATGAGTTCTGTAGATTGGTAACGGACTCTTCCCATCACTTCTAAGCTGCCTTGGCTGGCGAGGTCATTCTGTAGAACATTCTTTCCTTGTTCGTCGCAGGCAACAATAATCCCGTCACTGAATCCGATTAGAACAGATTCGTCGTCACCCCAGTCAACACTCTTTGCATATGGGATATCATCCAGAGGTAAACCATGGTCTGGATGGAAGCATTGTCGCTCTATTCCTCCAGTAGTGAGATTTCGAACACTCATCGTTCCTGATGAATCAGCCATAGCTAGGAGATTGAATTGTGGATGCATTGACACTTCACGCGTGAGGTGGTTGCCGAGAACGCTCACAAGTTCAGGTGTTGAAGCAGGACCATTCCAAATTTCGATGCTTCCATCTCGGCCTGCAGATGCCATCATGCCCCCGGTAGATACAGAGACATCGAGGACATCTGCTGGTAATCCTGACCCTGAAGAGACCGTGCTATGCCACCCTAGATCATTGAGTATGGTACCTATCTGATCAATAATCATCATTCGTCCTGGATCATGGAGTCCAACTACGAGGGCATCGCCAATTTGGCTCCATTCGAGAGATGATACATCTTGCGGAATCGGAGTATACCAGTCGATTGTTCCATCATTATGTCTGAAGTGGGTGACAACTCCTTCACTTGGTCGATTCCAACCGATGGTATATCCCATTCCGTTAGGTTCCCAGTCAATTGCCCATGCAGTAGCTTCTCCACCGCCGATTGCTCTGTCCCATAGAGGGGAGAGATCGGGGATGTTATGTGCCACAACCCGGTCTTGGTTCACGATTCCTGAGGGGTTCCGTAACACGGTTGTAACCATGCTCCCGTTAGGAGAGAAGGAACAGTCAATTGGTTGGTCAGAGGTGTAAATTGTAGTGGGTGTGCCTTGACCCCCAGTTAGATAGGAAGTTTCGACACTAACAATTTCACCGGGGATATTGGGGTCATCGATTTCACCGCAGAGAACAATCCGACTCCGATCCTCTGATAGGTCCATGCCCCAGAGAAATCCGTTTTTGGCTCCAGTGAAACCCTTCGCCCAAGACATCTGATGGCCGTTGGATGAGTTCATTGGCCACGATTCTCCATTGTCTTCAATCTCAAAAACCACAAGATCATCGTCTGAATCCGCAATTACCACATGGTCATTATCGAGCCAGATGACATCGACAAGCGGATCTGGATGCGCGGCAGTCATGATATTGCGCCCATCAGTGATATTCCAGACCATTAGCCAGCGTTGGTTGATGTCAACTGCTGCGATGTATTCCTCATTTGGAGAGAAATCTAGTGCCCACAGAGCACCATTGGTCTGCGGGATCCAGAGATCCGCTTGTAGCCCCCCTCCTCCTGGAGGGTGAACATTTCTAGTCCATTGTAGAGGCTGAACATTGTGTTGTTTCGTCTCAACTTCATCGAGAGGTGCTGCATATGGTTCGATCATCATCATCAAGCTGGGCAGGATGAACAGTAGGAGCAAGGACCATGTGAGCCCGGTCCGACACCTGCAGCGAAGCATGGTCCCCATCTAGGCTACACTGGCTTGACTGTTTGCTTCACAGGTGCCGGTGATGTGCAGAGACCTTAGAAACGCGATGCAGCAAGCAATCGACGACGATACGGTTATGATGGCTGCGAGCACGCTGCACGCATGCGCCACATAATCGACCGTGTTTTGGAGCTTCAAGAAGACACGCCTGAAGCGCAACAGACACCCTCTCCGGGTGAGCAAGATCTCGTTGACCTTCTGAAGACCTTGCAACCTCGAATTCGGGTCTTCGGATGTGGGGGGTGCGGTAATAATACTGTATCCCGCCTCTCTGATGAAGGCCTCCTTGATGATGAATACGTGGTAGGATGGGCTATCAACACGGATGCTCAGCATCTTCTCAAGGTCAATGCAGAACACAAGATGCTGATTGGTCGTACAGCCCGTGGAAGAGGTGCTGGCGGAGATCCTGAGATGGGTGAGAAGGCTGCTTTAGAGTCAGAGCGAAATCTTACAGAATCCGTCAATGATTGTGATCTTGCCTTTGTGACTGCTGGCTTAGGTGGAGGCACAGGTACGGGAAGCGCTCATGTCATTGCTCGTTTGGCGAAGGCGGCAGGTGCTCTCACCATTGGTGTAGTCACCTATCCATTTACTTCTGAAGGAACTCAGAGGCGACAGAATGCTGACTGGGGTCTACAACGCTTGCGTGAGGTTTGTGATACCGTTGTTGTACTTCCCAACGACCGTCTACTCGAGGTTGATGGTGTTCGTGATCTTCCCATTGGAGCAGCCTTCCGTGTTGCGGATGAATTACTAATGCGTTCTATAGCAGGTGTTACCGAATTAATCTCAAAGGAGGGTCTTGTGAACCTTGACTTCGAGGATCTCCGTTCAGTCATGGTCAATGGTGGAGGCACTGCAATGATTGGTTATGGTGAGGGTCGCGGCCCCGATCGTGCCGAGTACGCAACACGTCAAGCACTCGAATCTCCTCTTCTAGACATCGATGTTTCTGATGCACGTGGAGCCTTGGTCAACGTTGTCGCTGGCAAGAATCTCACATTGGGAGAGGCAGAGATGTGTGCACAGATTATTCGCGAGAGTATCAACCCCCACGCGCGAATAATCTGGGGTGCAACGGTGGACGAATCTATGGGAGAAGAGCTCAGAGTTCTCATTGTTCTAACCGGTGTACGAAGTGAACAAATTCATGGTGCATCACTCCAGAATCGTTCTCAAGGCATTCGTTCACGATCCGCGACATTCATCACATGAATGCCTTTGTTCGTTCCGTCGTGCTTAAATGGAACACGGAAGTCGCATCGAAGGCTGAGGTTGTACCATGTCCGATGAAGGCGATGGCCCGAATGGTATCGAACAACGAGCGCAAGCCATGCAGGATGAAATTGAATCATGGTTCAGGCGCCGTCAGAGAGGTGACTGGGCGCGCATCATCAAGATGGCACGTAAGCCATCAAAGACTGAATTTCGCCAGACTGTAATCGTTTGTGGAATTGGAATGTTTGTACTGGGTGCGATTGGATTCGGAGTTCTATGGCTAATGGACAACCTCCTTCCTTCTTTCTTCGACTGGTTGACATCTCCCACAGAGAGCGTCCAGTTTGAACCATAATGAGGTGATTTGAGTTGTCCAATGCATTCGTCGTTTTCCTCCGTAATGAAGAGAAGGTGCTTATCCTAAAGCGCTCAGATGCCGTAAGCGAGTTTGCTCTCGCATGGGATGGTGTCTTTGGTGTTGGTGATGCAGAAGATCTTGCTGTTGTTTTCAACCGAGTCACAGAAGCTACTGGTATTTCGAGTGAGTCATTGAAGCATATTCGAACGGGTACTGCCCGCGGTCTTGCTTTCGGTAATCGTCTGACTGATGTTACTCCAATTCTAGTCGAATCTTCGGAAACAATGGTGAACCCAGCGGCCCTTTACTCTCAGGCAGAGTGGATTGATCCAGGTGATATGCGTAAAGAGAACGAAAGTAATCGCTATACTATACCATCACTCGTCGAAATGTATGGAGATGTGGGAACGTTCCTTTACATTCTCAAGACATCAATCGGTCAGGAAGCTAATGCAGCTAATGAGATACGTGCGCGCCTAAGCGGTACTGGATCTCTAGCCGACACTGTGGATGAGATCCATGCAGTTCTCCAGTCAGACCACATGCGTGGTTACATCTTCGTCGAAGCATCTGCTCAACACCATGTTGAGAAAATCATCGGTCGTGCCGGTAATCGAACTACACCGATGAAGAATGTAAGAAAGGTCCTCGATGGTGAGGCTCCATTCCGTGATATCTTCCCTCATCTTGAGCCCAAGGCAGCAACAGCTGGCATTTCCGAGGGTGACGTTGTCGAAGTTCGTGTGGGCGCCTTCAAGGGTCAACGTGCTCGCGTTACTAACATCTCAGACACTAAGGAAGAAATCACCGTTGAGTTGTTTGATGCAATGGTTCCTATCCCTCTCACTGTCCGTGGAGATCAGGTTCGCGTGACTCAGAGGGTCGAGTGAGTAATTCGGTTCGATTAAATAGAGGAAGCAAGTCGGCGCGATGCTAGGAGGTGATTAGAGGATGTCTGCACGCAACGAGACACCTCATGTCATCAACCAGACTCTTGGTGTTGCCAAGTGCAACGGGAGTTGGGAAGCGTCGACGGAGAATCTGACAATGGATCAGATCAAGGAGGTCGCTAACAAACAAAAGGACCGCCTCACCGGCGCTACACTCTTTGCGCGCTGCCGCGAAGTTATGGGCACCTGTGTCGCTATGCGCGTGAAGGTGGAAGGACTCGAGCCCAAAGAGGCATTGAAACAGATGAAGGAGGGGGCGTTCGAAGCGCACTTTGCCTGAGTCTGTCACGCAGTACGGGAGAGGGGCCAGCCCTCGTAGACCGTGGAGGTGATGACGAATGAGAGAAATGATTCAACAAGCAATTCAACAGGCCCTCGATGAGGCGCCTGAGCGCAAGTTCGTCGAAACTATCGAGATTGCATTCACCATCAAGGATGTTGATCTCAAGAACCCAGCTAACAGAATTCAGGAAGAGATTCGCCTCCCGAATGGTCGTGGCAAGGACATCTCGATTGCGATGTTTGCTTCTGGAGAGATGGCTACGAAGGCCAAAGATGCAGGAGTTCATGTTATCGATCCGACTACGATCGAGGATCTGGGCAGCAACCGTCAACGTGCTCGTAAGATTGCCAAGCAGTACGACTTCTTCCTTTCAGAAGTCCCGCATATGGGAAATGTCGGTCGTTATCTAGGCCAGGTCCTTGGCCCCCGTGGAAAGATGCCCCGTCCAGTTCCACCAGTCATGGACATTGGAGCCCTTTCTTCCGGTCTTCGGACGACGACCTCTATTCGTTCTCGTGACAAGATCACATTCCATGGTGCAGTTGGTTCCCGTTCTCAGTCCGTTGAGGAGTTGACCGATAATACGATGGCGGTTTGGACGCGTGTTGTAGGAAAACTCGAACGCGGAACCAACAATCTTCGTTCCTGTTACATCAAGACCTCCATGGGTCCATCTATCAAAGTGGAGGTGGTCAATTGATTCCAAAGGCAGCACAATGGAAGAAAGATCGCGTCTCTGTTCTTCAAGATGTTTTGACAAAGCCTGGCATTGTCGGCATTGTCGATATTGCAGGCGTACCTGCTACGAATATGCTTGACATGCGCGCGAATCTTCGTGCTGGTATGACTGCTACAATGGCCAAGAAGACCTTGATTCGTCGTGCTTGGAGTGGAGCAGGTCTTGCGGGGAACGATCTAGAAATCCTCCTCGATGGTGTCGTTCAGCCTATGCTCGTCCACACTGATCAGTACAATGCATTCCAGCTTTCTGATGAATTAAACAAGACTCGCCAAGGTCGTGCTGCGAAGGATGGAGAACTTGCTCCAGAGGACATAGTCGTTGAGAAGGGTGAGACCGAATTCGCTCCAGGACCAATTGTTGGTGAGTTGGGTGCTGTAGGGATTCCAGCAAAGATCGACAAAGGCAAGGTTGTGATTCAGAAGACTACCACAGTTGTTGAAGCTGGTCAGGCAATCGAAGGAGATCTAGGTATGATGCTCTCCAAACTCGGTATCAATCCAATTGAGATTGGTCTGATTCTTTCTGGTGTTGTTGAAGAAGGAACGGTCATGCCGTCTCAATCACTCAATATCGATTACGATGCGTTCCGCACAGATGTCATTACGGCTACATCAGGTGCATTCAATCTCGCTTGTAACATCTCATGGTTTGCTTCTGAGACCATGCCGACCTTGCTTGCCAAGGCGAGCAGTGAAGCATTCAACGTCGCTATTGAAGCGGGTATCTCCAATGAGAAGACACTCCCGATCTTCATGTCTCGCGCACACTCGCGCGCATTGGCCCTTGCGGGCCATCTCGATTCCTCTGCCCTGGACGAAGAACTCGCCGGGATGCTCGGTGCTGCAGCTCAAACGGCCGCAGCTACAACTGAGTCTACCGGTGAGGAAGCTGCTCCTGCAGCTGAAGAATCCGAGGTAGAGGAAGAAGAGGAGGAAGATGGCGGCTTTGGCGGCCTCGGAGATCTCTTCGGTTGAAAAAAAGAAGGTGAAAAAAAATGGAATACGTATACGCTGCTATGTTGCTACATTCGGCTGAGAAAGAAATTGATGACAAGACCGTCACAGC
>DAFJ01000067.1:0-7243 GCA_002497905.1 Euryarchaeota archaeon UBA251 | reverse complement strand
GTGCAATCCTTGTCTAGTGTCGACATCGGTGATGCAATGGCTACGGCTGTTGCTGCTCCGGTGGCTGCTGCTGCGCCAGCTGCTAGTGGTGGTGCAGATGCACCTGCTGCTGCAGAAGAAGCGCCTGCTGCAGAGGAAGAAGCGGAAGACGATGGCGGCGGTTTTGGCGGCCTCGGCGACCTCTTCGGCTGATCTCGCTGTAGACATCCTAGAGTCCCGTCTTAGACGGGTTGGTTCGAGAATAACCCGGCCGTTCGGCTATCCGGACGGGCGCCGCAGAGCAGATCACCCCCTCTGTGTTCGGGTATAATTCCCGAAGTGATGATGTGGCAATACCTCTTCTCCAATCTGTGGAACACGCCACAGTGCATGAGATTCCGGTTTGTGTCGGCCCTGTCGATACCGTTCGCGCCTTCCGCTTAGCTGCAGAATCTGCGGGTTGGCGTGTAGTTCGGCACGAAGGTAAACGACCAGTACACCGAATGGCGATTATCATCCCACTTCAGCAATCAGCTCGTACTTTTGGAATTCTAATTGATGATGGACCTTTGGAAGGTGCTGCTATGCAGGCTTGGTCTCACACACCTGGTTCAGCAGGCGAAATTACCACTACTGAATGGGTCTTGCCAGATGTTATCGATCACGAAATGTGGCCTTCATTCATTCGTGCGTGGGCCCGTGAACTTCCTCGGATGCCGAATCGGTGGACATTCGGTGAACGAAGCCGTATTGGGTATTTTTTACCTGAGTATGGGCGTTCACGTCGTCGATTAAAGGCGTGGGGATTGGATCCTAAGGTGAAACGGGTCGAGGATATCGATCTCAATTGGCCCCCTATACCATCTGAGGAATCAGAATAATCACAGCGGGACATTGAAGAACAGGAATCTATCGTTGTATTCTGTGGACATGCAGGAATTCTTCCAGGATCGTCGCAATCAAGCGATGTTCGGCGGGACCGTTTTGTTCATGTTCATTTTCCCAATTTACTTCGCTCTCGTCCCAAGTCTCGTTGGTCTCGATGGCGCGGGTGCAAGCGATTCGTCTGGCACATGGGAAGTATCTTTCACGGAGGAGATGTTTACACAAACGGAAAATTCTCAAGAACTTAGCGATGGCGAAACCTACGAATCGATCTTCCTTCTCACCGAGGAAATGATTGGTGAGAATCGTAATGTTGCATCAGTAACTATCGAAGTTAGTTGTAATGACAACGATGATGTTGGTTTCAATGATGGTGGTTCTGGAGATTCTGATTTAGCAGGAGTATCTGGCGAACTTCAAGATCAATCAGCGTCTGGAGATTGTGGCGGAGGTAATGCCTTCTCTATGACTTGGAATATCGTTGAAGGATACGATGGAGTGACTTACGAGGCGGAAGGAAAAATGTCTGATATCACTTCACGTTGGTCTGACAATGAGAGTGCTCGTGGTGAATGGTATGTGGGAGTAACCGCCGAAGTCGTAGATAATCCGGTACCAATCGTTGGCAGTTTCGTCAACAGTGATGATAGCCAGGATTACGATATCACATGGACTGCGATTGTCTTCGAAGTATCGATGGAACCAGTGTTGAACATCGCCGATCCGACCACTGAGTGATTACGTCTTTGCGTGAATTTTCACAACGTCATTGTCTGCTAGTTCGTGATCCGCTCCAATTACTCGACCGGTACGAGCATCAGTGGCGCGGATGAAACCGTCACCGAGATCGGTGTGAACTGCGTAGGCGAGATCTTTTGCTGTTGCACCTTGTTTTACGAGTAGAGCATCAGGAAGTATGCGCCCTTCACCATCAAGCCATTTTGATTCGTCTTGTACAGGATACGCTACGATACGCTCTAGCCGATTGAAGACAACGGCTGATAGTAAGGCAACAACCCCTGTTCCATCAAGAATCTCAACTCGCTTCTGTAGAGCGTCGAGCCCTTTACGCTGCGCGTCATTGATTTTCGCCTCTTCACGGATCGAGAAACGATTGTCTCCGGGTCGGTAATTTATCGCGCCAACCTTTGATGCTCGGCGGAGAGCTAGTTCTGTTTCTGCCGATGTAGCTCGAATAAGGCCCCCCTTGCTCTCGATAGTTTCCTGAAGTGCTAACCAGGTTTTGGGTTCGGTGAGGTCCGCCTTGTTGGCTGCGATATGGACTGGAAATAACGCTTGACGAAATCTCGAAGCTAGATTGCGTACAGTATCTTCTGGCCAAGACCATGGGACAGGAAGGTCAGGATGATCCGAGGTGAAGGCGTTCAGGGTCTGAACCACAATGGATTCGGTAGCTCCTAGTCCGCTCAACTGATCATGTACGTATCGAATTAGTGCATTTTGACCTTCAGCTTGAGCCCTCCTTGCTCCTCTAGACCATGAAGTAGCCAGAATATTAGCAATCCATGCATCTAGTTCACCGATGAGAAATTCATGTTCTTCGAGAGGATCACAGGCTCCTTCTCCAGAGGGATTACCTTCGAGATCAGTAGTGCCTGAAGCATCCACTACCTGGATTAGCGCGTCACAATTGGCGAGATCCGATAGGAATTGATTGCCTCTTCCTCGTCCACTATGTGCTCCTGGAACAAGTCCTGCTACATCGACAAGAGTTACGGGAACAATGCGACGATACCCAATGCATGAGCCTGAACGGGGTGTGCAGACACTTCCTTCTCGTGAAACATCTGCTTCAAGTGGGCGACCAGCAACCTCGGCTTTGTTGACGAGTTCCTTGCAAGCACAATCTGCTTCCAATGGTAGCCATGCGACACCGACATTCGCTTCAATAGTAGTGAAGGGATAGTTTGCAATCTCAACCGAAGTCTCGGTTAATGCTGCGAAAGTAGTCGACTTCCCGACATTCGGTTTACCCACTAAACCGATTTTCATGGGTTCTGTTCACTCCTCTTCAGAGAGGTGTGTTGGGCCTACGTGATCATCATCATCGGCACTATCCTCTGGAGAGATCATTGTGTCGAGCGTTACACCAGCGGTGAGAAGGTCACGCACAGTTGTGGGACCACCTATTACGTAGTTCTGAGGACCGAGGATATCGAAGTCGCCTTCGAGTGTGCCCGCTGGTGCTCCCGTAGTGGAACTTCGGATTACATTCTGAGTGATGAACAAGACACCGATTACAGCGCCATAGAACAGGACCGACGCGATTGGCATTAGTTCACTTGCCGTGCTACTAACGGCCCCTTCAATCTCAGCCTCAGCCATAATCATCGCTTCGGCAAAGGAAATGTTCGCGAAGTCGGCTGCTAAGGAGAATACAAAAGCGCCAATTACGCCTACAGCGAGGAAGTAAGTTGCTCGGCGCCCTTCTGACTGGCTGTCGAGCTCACGGCCCGTGATATCAGGCAATATGGCAAGGATACCACCGAGAACGAGCGGGATGTAAGCGCCCCACTGTGAGCCTAGACGGACTGTGGAGATTGCAGTTGCAAGCTCACCAGAACCTGAAATCGAGTCTAACGTTGTGAATAGTGAAGCAATAGCAAAGATAGGTGTCATGAGTGCACCGAAGGCAATCATCGTTAGGGCCGTGTCTTCAAACAGGGCGCCACTTCGACGGATTGCGGTGAGTACGTTCCCTGCAAACATGAATGCGACAGGGATGGACAGTGCCATGAGGGCTGATAGGAAAAGGGTCCCTGTGCAGGAGGCTTCTGTACCACATGCGGCGAGGCTTAACCCTCCTGTCACACCGTGTTCCAGTGGACCAAGAGCGATCTCAGCAAATCCTAGCATTGCAGGGTCGTAACCGTTGGGTGACACCGTTAGAATGGTACCAATTAGAGTCAAGCCAATCAGCGAACGACTTGGTAGAGGTTGTCCAGTTCTTGCCGGAACTGCGTAGTACACAAGTCCGAAGGCTGCACCAGCGAAGTAGATGCCATTTTGGAGGAATAGCATCATCCAAAGAGTGGTTGATGCATTACTTGGTCCATTCACAATGAATCCAACCTGTGCAGCAAAGTAACCAATCATACCGAAAAGGAAGAACCACTGTGGAATCTCAATGCGTCCTTCTTGCTCTCGAACAGTGAGTAAGATATTCGCGATGATGGCCACTGCGGCGAATGCAACGAGTGTATTTCCGCCGAAGGCAATGAGGTTCCCGATATCATTACCGAACTGTGTACCGATGATTGCGGTGAGTACACCGAGGGAGGTTACTAGTGCCATTAGACCAGCATTTCCCTCGGATGCGAGAGAATGATTCGCCAATCGTGGAATAATGTGGAGTGCTGCACCGATGAGCATCATGTGGATACCACCTGCGAAGGTAGCGAAGACAGATGGAACGAAAGCAGAGTCCCCTGTAATATTCCAACTCCATGACTGGAGGCTGTAGAGATCGTTGGGAGAATGGCCAAGCCAAAGATCGACGAATGTAATGCTAGCTCCAACAAAGAGCCATACGAGTCCATGATGAATCCAACTTGAAGAGGCACTTCCGGATCGACCTTCGAGCAAAGTTGCACCAGGGCCGAGTGCCTTGCCGAGCATGAATCCAGTCATGCCAGCCAGCGCATCACCGACGAATCCCATGCCATTGCGTAGGAGCCATGCGAAGAGGATTAGTAATCCCCAGAAGATTAGCATCATCTGAATGATTGTATCCATTGTTTCACCTCAGTCCTGTACCGCCTTGAACAAAATGTTCGCCAAGAGAGAGAAGAAACCTAGCATGATTCCAAGGACAAAGAACCAGATACTGCTGTCCATCACACCTGTCACAAGAGGAACTACATCACTGATTACTGGAAGGCCGTGTCCAGGGAATAGTACCTCGTAGAGAACCAGAAAAAGAAGTAGAGCAACCGCCCCGAAACTGGCCACTGTTCTTCCTAGTTCAGGCTCCTCATCAGAGCGCATGTAATCAAGCAGGCCATATCCGCCGTCGTCTTCCATTGAATAGGTCCCCAGGGAATCACCCACAGTTGGGCATTATTCGCCACCATTCTGCCGCCCTTAAGCGTTGGGCGATATCTATGTTCCAAAGAGGACGAAGGTTTCCGTTTATGGTGCTCGAAGGATGTCGGCTACAGGGGCTCTCCGGTCTCGTCCAATTCCCATTGGAATGGGGAGTGATTGGTCAAGTTTGATTTCGGTACGCCAATGAGCCCGACATTCACAATCAATGCCTTCGAATTCTCGTAAATCAGCGGATACACTGTACCTTTCAATGGCTGCTGCGGCTTCCTTATCGCAGGATCCACAGTTGTGTGACCCGCGAATCATTCCAGCAGCAGTGGGATGGACAATGACGCGAGTTCCAGTTCCTGCTTTTTCTGCTGAAACTGGTTGAATGTCATCATGCACGTCCTCGATGAGTTGAATGAGACTCCAGAGCCAAGGCGGCCGGTACTGTCGAGCGCGATGAATGCGATCCACGATAGTCTTCTTCTGGATATTCATTGGATTGATTGAGATTTCATCGGATAAGGGGGCAACCGCTCGAATCCATTTCCCGGTCTGAGCGATTGCATCTCCTTCACTCATAAATGGCGGTTTGAATAGGAGATATGTCTTCACTCTTAGTCCGTATTTGCGTAAGTTGTCTACAGCGCGATGCCATTGTTTTGTGTTGAATCCTTTGTTGCAATGGAATCGGAGGACATTATCGTCGTATGCTTCCAAACCTATCGCGATAGTGCATCCTGGATGTTTTTCTGCAACCCATCGAATTTTTTCCTCTTTGCAAAGATGCGCCTGTGCTTCAATAATCAGATGCAGTCCCCTTTCGTAAGTTTCTCGAAGAACGGCTTCTTGCCAATCTGCAGGATTTTCTCGATCTTCAAAGAATGTTCCAGAAGTGTAAACCTTAACCATTTTACAATCTTCAAAATCATTGGTTCGTCGTTTTGCTTCTTCCCATTGAGCATGCAAATCCTCACTTGTGACATCATCTCGTACATCGTTGAAGTAACCGCAGAAAGTGCAACCACTTTTCCACCACCATTCACAGCCTTTAGTTCGAAGAATGACAGTAGCGGCTGTGCATGGAGTGCCATCAGGGAGCCGCTCTGGAGTAGTGTAGACAGTGGCCGGTCTGGAAGCATCCCAAGATTCGCGGATTCGAATTGATTCCGGCGTGTTCTCTGGTGCTTTCACTAGATGATGGATTTTGACCGCTCGGTCACTGGTACCAAGAAGTCCCCCAGTCATCGTTTCTCGGAAGGCGTTTGAGTGATAGGTATTTGCATAGATGAGTCGATATCATACGGTTGTATGTTGATATGCTGATGGCCCTCTGCGATTAGTATGGCCAGTGTTGTTTCATCATCAGAATCGACAGAAGGAGTAGATGTTTCTGCGATACTCAATGAGATGTCCCCTAAAGAGAAGAAGGCGCTCAAGGGTTGGTATCTCTATGATTTCGCGAATCAGGCGTTTGCTCTTACAGTAGTGACTGTAGTTGCACCAATGCTAACTGCCAGTTTATTCAATACTGCAACGGGTGGGGGTACTGAGTTCTTTGGTGCAAACATCACAGGTGCTTCCTACTATTCTCTCGTTCTCACAGCTTCCAGTTTATTCATTGCAATTTGTAGTCCAATCTTAGGCGTAATTGCAGATCGTGTACCTATCAAGAAGAAGATTCTGTGGGTTTACACGATCGTTGGTGTGATCTTCACTGCTCTCATGGGACTGGCTCCCTTCATGGGCGATACAGCCTATATCTGGCTAGCGATTTTCATCGTGATTGGAAACATCGGTTTCGCAGGAGGGAATGTGATTTACTACGCTTTCATGCCATATCTTGCCCCACGTGAAGCGATGGATAGGGTATCATCGGTTGGTTATGTATACGGATTTGGAGGTGGCTGCCTCATCCTCATTGTGCATCTAATTGTGTTGATTGGACCCCTTCCAGAATCAGTATCACTCAACATGAAGATGTCCTTCGTTTTCGTTACCTCTGCACTATGGTGGTTTGGTTGGGGAATGCCACTTTTCCGTAACACGCCGGAGCCAGAAATCCCAAATCCAACTGAATTCAATAGTGTTGGCGACGCAATCAAGGTAGCAGTGAACCAGGTCATGACGACCTTCCGTGAGATTCGAAAGTTCCCTGTCCTGTCTCTCTTTTTGGTTTCGTATCTGTTATTCTATGATGGTGTGAACACTATCGCTGCAATGGCAAGTGCATACGGAGATTCTGTTCTACGTTTACCTCCTTCGGCGGTGATGTTTCTCCTTCTAACCGTTAATCTAGTTGCAATTCCGATGTCCTATATCGGAG
>DAFJ01000011.1:12672-28555 GCA_002497905.1 Euryarchaeota archaeon UBA251 | reverse complement strand
GTTCATCAGCCTGTTCTTCCGTGTCGTGCCATGGAGCGCTTTGAGGGTGACCTCGACACTCTCTGGCGACTCGATTTTCTGCCTACCATGCATCGGCTCACATGGCAATGGTGGTGGTGGCTTGTTGTAATTCCCTGCAAGGACCACCCTGAGCGTTCCCGCCAATTGATGGTGCTATGGTCTACCAAGGATACAGCCTCGATTGATGTCAGTGGTATTCCATGGGGTGGTGAACGCTTCCATACCGACGAGCATGGAGGACATGTTCTCGGTGGGATGGTTTGTGCTTGGTGGTATGACGGCGACCGCATGTATGAGCCGCTCGTATTACGGAAATGCCGAATGGCGGCAATCGATCATCGCCACCCTTCCTGGCCTTCAGACTCCCTCGGGGGCGCTGTTGTTCCATTGACGGAAGATGATCTGTCTATGGGGCTCCAGCCGGATGCTTCCTCATTCTGGCTCAAACTCCGCTCGGATGAGGAGCATGTTGCGGCAGGGGCTCCTGCTTCTTTTGATCTCGAAATGACTCCTTGGAATCCCGCGATTTCAGGCGTCACCCGTTCCAACAATGTTTTCACGGGTACGATGGGCTACGACATTCTTCGTATCCACGGTACGAAAGCGAAGGGCCGTATTGGTGACGAGGAGATTGAGGGGACAGCCTACTTTCAGAAGGTAATCGTCCAAGCTCCGTCGGTACCTTGGTTCTGGGGTTTCCTACACTTTGATGACGGTTCGTATTTCGACTGGTTTTTCCCACATCTTTCACTTTCGATGACTTCGAATGATTCTACTGCATGGCGTCGCCGTGACCGCCATCGTGTCCCGATTCGGACTGCGGGTTTATTTCACGATGCAAGGCGACAGCGTACCGAGCGATTCGAGCGTTGTGAGGTAGAAGTTCTTCATCCTGGTGAGGATGGACCTGTAGATGACCATGGTTCGCCATTGCCTGGATTCAAGGTTAGGGTTTGGAATGGTCGAACTCAGATTAGCACAATTCTCCGTGCTTCAAGCCGAGCCCATTGGACCTTTGATCAACCTACAAGGGCAGGTTTGACCTCTCATTTCACCTACAATGAGTACCCGCTTGTGGTAGAGGAAATTGCGATTTGCGATGAAGTCGAGGTCCGTACTGCGGAGACATATGAGTGGATTCGTGGGAACGCAGAACATTCGTGGGGATTACTACATTGACGCAGATTGTTGAATGTAATTATATACGAACCCGTCCAAACTGTAGTTGAGGTTGATTTGATGGGTGGACAGATGGACACATTTCGTGAGAAGTTAGACGTTGAAGCAGCAAGAGACGCAGTCCCCGAAATGTCTCCTTATGAGGAGCCATACTACCGTTCTGGTCCAATCATACTCTCTATGTTCCCTCGCTACCTTCTGATTGTGTTTGTGCTCGTAGTCCACCTCCTATTCGGGATTGGTTACGAAGCACCTGAGGGTGAGGGTGGTCTGAACTTCCTCTTGAATCTCTTTGAATTGCTTGTTTCGACGGGAATCGCTGGCTTTTTCGTCATGATGATGGTTCTCACTTGGATCAACCGATTCGTCAATTTCTCAACATCAGGGGGGCTCTACACGGTGTCCCTTCTTGTGATATCAATCACGCCGGGTGTATTTTTCATTGAGACCGTTCTTACAGACAGTTTCATTTCCGGGTTTATTGGTCTCCAAGATAGCGGCTTCCTTCCAGAGTGGAAGGATAGCTTCTACCTGATTTTTGGTGGTGGGTATGCCGGCGTAATGTTCGTTCTCACGGTGATGTATCAGCGTGCCTTCACTTATGTTATCACGGATAAGCAGGTTTACCTGAAGAAGGAGTTCTTGAAGTTCATTGATTCTAATAGTCACGCAATCAGCCTCTCTAAGATTGAGAACCTGAAGGTTGAACGTAGCCTCATCGGGCGAATGCTTGGCTACGGCAGCCTCCACGTTATCACGGCATCTGGCCTTGGTCTGAAGGAGGATTCGATGTCAGTAGGTGCTGGTGCTATTTCCGATGTTAGCGACGCCGCCACAAAGGAAACAAGCAACCTCGTAGTTCGTTTATTCCGTTTCTTCATCTTCATGATTAGGTTACAACGAACTAGGAAGACAGTCGACATCAACCCTGAGGACTGCTTCTATGGTATCCGCCGGCCAATGGACGTCTACGCCCTAGTCAATGAACTCCGTACTCGTCCGGGTGCGCCAGTAGATGGTGCTCCAGCCGACTCTGCTCCCGAAGTAGCATCATCCACTGAGTCTATTACGGAATGATTTCGGCTCTCTATAGGATGCAGTTCGACCCGCACCGTTGAAGAACCATCACCCCGACACAACGGCTGGTGGACCCCCCAATGGTTGACGACGAACTTCTTACCAAGGCAGCACAATGCATCACTGGAGGAGACTTCCTCGGTGCGATGGATATCTTTCAAACTGTAATAGATAATCATTCAGACAGTCCGGTTGGTTTTCATGGCTGGGCTGAAGCAGCTATGTTTGAGATTCAGGAAAACGGTAACATCGATGATTCTGGCAATGATCGATTCAACGAGGGCCAGATACAATCCTTCTTGAAAAAGGCAACAAAGATGGAACCGGAGAATCCAGAGTATCTCGCGGCATTCGCTAATGCCCTCATTGAATTCGACCGTGTCCCTATGGCAATTCGTGAGTTCCAGCGTCTTCACGAACTCGGTCAGGCGAGCGAGGAGAATGATGTCTCCTTCCATCTCTATGAGGCAGCACGATTGCTGATAGATTCAATCGATGTCAAGACAAACTTCGATCGCAGCCATGACTTCGCCCGTAAGTATGTTCGGACCGCAATAGAGTTCTCACTCCTCGGTCTCGGTTTCAGTTCCGCTGAAGAGGCTATGGAGTACATGACTGGCGACGAGTGAGGTCGCTTGTATGCCTAAGTCCACCGATGATTCGGTGGAGGTATCTCTGGAGGATACTGGAGAGGAAGAGTCAACGCAACGTGTGGTAATGTGTATTGGCTATCTTGGGGATGCATTCCACGGTTCACAACTTCAACCCAAAGTTCGTACATCACAGGGTGATGTTGAGAGCATCCTTCGGAAGTTGAAGTGGCTGGGTCCGGAAGATCATATTTGGCTTTCTTCAAGGACGGATGCAGGTGTCCATGTGCGCATGAATCTGGCCTCTTTCGATCTACCTCTGTCTCGTTGGGATAGCATAGGTGCAGGCAGTTTGCTGAGGGCAATTAACGATAGATTGGAGGACGATATCATCGTCTGGTCAGCCTATGCAGTATCCGATGATGTCACCGTTCGCCTCGCCCGTCGCCGCGTCTATCTATACCGTTTGCAAGCACTTCCGAATTGGCCTGCAGATATGTCTCCTGAACGCCTCGCTCGCTGGTGCCGTGTGTTCGAAGGCGGTCATGACTTCACAAACTTCTGTAGGGTAGAGGAGGGCCGAACAACTGTTCGTACCGTTCATCGTTGTGCTCCATGGGTAGATGTCAATGGTCGTGTGGTCGGCTTTCGAATCGAGGCAGAGAGTTTCCTTTGGAATCAGGTGCGTAGAATCGCTTCTGCACTACACGGCCTGGCTACCGAAAATCTCGATTTATCAGATGTGATTCGTGCTCTACATCGTCCGTCAGACAGCATAGATTTCGGACGAAGTCCGTCAGATTGGCTTATGCTTTGGTCGATTCAACATCCAGCCCTTCCTGACCTCGACACTATGCCCTTGGAGTCAATTTCCGAATGGTCCAATCCTCCAGGTGGTACCAATCAGAGGCTCCACGAGCGGTGGCAGGAGATTGCACGGAAGGAGATGAAACTCATGCTTCAGCGAGGTTGGATTCAAGGGATGGAATCACAGTCAGACGAGATTGATTGATACTCTGTTTCCATCCGTAAGGTCAAGGGCCTCTCGCAGGAAGACCTCTGCGATAACCTCGATGACTTCGACATGACGAGTAAGGTCAGGAATGAGGATTGCACATTCAATGTGATCCATATCTTTCGTTCTAATCTGTGCCTTGAATGCCGTCGCGCCGCCGAATGAACGACCTTCGCGGAGGAATCCACGGATGCGTAAAGCTTCGATATCCGAAGTATCAATTTCTTGAGCCTTATTGCGCCGTTCATCCGTAGCGTCAAGTGTATCGATACCTGCTTTCTGGCGTAGTGCGAGATATTGAGTAAGGTCCTCGTCCGACACCTTGATGTTGAGAGTACCAGGCCAAGCAGTCCCTCCTAAGATCCCTCTGAACTGATCCTGGTAGTGGTTTTGAGCCATGAAAACGTGAGCACGTCCTAGGCCAGAACTGACCTCGCCATGGAGTTCCATACCCCTGCGGCAATCCCCCTACATTTGTTCATTCCGTTGCGTCCGTGAATAGTTCGATGACCTCGCCTTCACTGGCCAAACCCCACCCTTTGAGGTCTAAATCAAGTGACTCGTCGCCTCTTGGGGTTGCAGGATTCGTATGGTTGAAGTGGATGAAACGGATGTCGATATCGTGGGATTCTCGAGGGCCAAGGAGGGATATGGTCTCAGATATTGGTGGATGAGGGACATTCGTCTGCCGAGATATCTCTCCCTCGCTCCAAAATGTGCCATCAAGTAGTACAACATCTGCTTGAATTTGTTTGAACCAATCGCGTATAGATTTCATGCCAACGTGGGTAAGCGTAGTGTCCCATCGGTCATGGTCGGGAAGATGGAGCAGAGATCGTCTTGATCCTTGGATGAGGAAAGCATGTGTGTCGGTGAATTCGTCGCGATGAGGAACGGAAATAGGCTTGATTGAGAGGTCGGATGAGCATCTCAAAATTTCATTTGAAACGAATGGAATCGGCTGGAATACACCTTGCTCCAGCATCGAATTCCAACGTGGTGTGTTTTGAATCAATTTGAGCATAGATTTGGATGCATGCAGGCGAATCCCCGAAGCTCCCATGGCTTCTTTTCCAAATAGTCCCAAGCCGTCGATGTGTCCAAGGTGGCCATGAGTTAACCACACATCTGTGACTTGTCGTGATTCTTCTGGAATGAAGAGGAGTTGCTTTGTGAGATCTCGTGTAACATCGAATAGATGCAAATCATCTCCGTCTTTGACGGCGATAGAGGTGGGCGAGAGCCGGCTTTCATTCTCCACATAGTATGTACAGGTGTTGCAAAAGCAGCCTGGTTGTGGCACGCCACCATCTTGTGCGATTCCAAGGATGATGGCCTCTGGATGTGGTGGCATGAGCCCCACCTACCGCTATTCTGCATCAATACTCCGTCGTCGGAACCATCATGTCAATCCGATGCCTGCCATCGTTATGGCGAAGGATATTGATTGGATGCGAGAGCGTTATGAAGAATTGGTTTCCAATGGCCTCAACTGGGATCCACCAATCCTTGAGTCCGCTAACGCTCCTCGTGTTACAATTGACGGAAAGGAGTCAATCATGCTCTCTGCCAACAATTACCTGAATCTTAGTACACATCCTAAGGTTGTCGAGGCGTCCATTGAAGCTACACGTAGGTATGGGGCTGGTAGCGGATCAGTGAGGGCTATCGCAGGCACCATGGATATTCACTTGGAGGCTGAGCAAGTTGCGGCAGATTTCAAAGGTGTTGAAGCCGCTTTGATTTATTCTGCAGGCTATACTGCTAATGTCGGCTTGATTCCAACACTTGTTAAGGGAAAGGACGATCTCATTATTTCTGACGAATTGAATCATGGATCTATCATCGATGGAGTGCGTTTGACGAAGGCACAACGCGCTGTTTATCCTCACAACGATGTCGAAGCCCTCGAACGTATCCTCAGAGAGAATAAGGGGGTTGATCGCAAGCTCATTATCACGGATGGTGTATTCAGTATGGATGGCGACATTGCTCCACTGGATGAAATCACTGCGGTCGCTGAGGAGTACGATGCCATGGTATTCGTTGATGATTGCCATGGAGAAGGAGTACTCGGTGATGGTCGCGGCATAGTCGCTCATTTTGGACTTCAAGGACGTGTGGATTTTGAGGTCGGTTCATATTCGAAAGCCATGGGAGTCCAAGGAGGGATTCTCGCAGGCACTGCTCAGACTCGTGAACATGCTCTGAATCATAGCCGTTCTTGGCTTCTTTCGGGGAGCCAACCACCTGGTGTCGCAGCGGCTCAGAAGGCTGCAGTGGAGGTCATCATGGATGAGCCAGAACATGTTGAGCGATTATGGGATAACACCGATTACTTCCGCAGAGAACTGGATTCACTTGGTTTCGATACTGGTGTTTCAACAACTCCAATTATTCCAGTAATGTGTGGTGAGTCAACTACTGCAAAATCATTGTCAGCAGCGATGCGTGATGCTGGCGTGATAGTCGGTGCGATAGTATTCCCTATGGTCGCTAGAGACAAGGCACGTGTTCGCACTCAAATGTCTGCTGGCCTTACTCGGAATGATCTCGATGAGGTGCTACGGGCCTTTGAGACAGCAGGCCGAAGTATAGGCCTCATTTGATATACCCTGAGACCCATTGATTCGGTATGCCTACCATTGAACTTGATGTACGTGCGATTCCTCAGTTGTATGGTTCATCATACCCTTCGCCTCAATCTCACGGTTTCACAAGTATGCCTCGTCAAGCAGGTGCGCCGCAATTATTCGGTTCTTGTCTTTCCGCCTCATTTGAGATGATTGTCGATTGGATTAAGCTGGGTGCTCGTAAACGAGCTTATTCTACATTCAAATTAGCAGGCCCATGGAGTGCAACTCATTCAAGAAAGGGCAATCCTAATGGGGATAAATTCGTGAATCTTATGTGGAATCAAGCGACATTGCACAACACAATCTATGGGAGTGCTGATTGTTTACTTCATCTCGTGGGTGAACATCCAAATGATGGCGGTTTAGGAGGGGTCTCGAGAACAGTATCTTTAGAGCATTCTAGGCCGAAAGTTCAGATTAGAGAGACGGTGGAAATAATCCAAAACCAGAATCAATATCTGGATTGGATTCGTACGTTTCTGAAGGAATACGGTCATCCAATTATTGCCTTAACTCGTGGTGCACGCTTCAACTCGTCTTCTAACGAATTTCCGAGTTGGCATCAACATAATGAACGCCCCTCCTTGAGCGAATTGCCCAAGTCCAGAATTGAAGAAGCTGAAACTGTACGAAATGGTCATGCTGTTGTTATTGCTGGAATTTATGAAAGAAATCTTGGAATCATCAATCAACCATCGATGGATCAGTGTGATCTGTTGATTCTTGATCCAGCACCATCAATTGAACTTGAGAATCACCCTGAGAGATTTTACAATCCTCCAAGTACTCTTACTGACCCCTGCTGGCATACTCACCGTGTTGATGCTAGGGATTTCATTCGGTATATCAAATCTGAAAGGGGATTGATAACATTCCATCCATGATTCATTCTATTCTTCGCTATGGTTCTCTTCCACTGCTTCGATAAGATCGCTATCTAATTCTCTCTCTTTACCGATTTTTATTGGTTGTTCATCTAATTCAAGACCTCGAGATAGTCGTTCTAGTAGTCTCCATCGAGGGGCGTATGAGAGGTGGATGTATAGGGGGCCAGGAGCAATCAAAAGTACCCAGCCTAGTTGGTCTGGCAGGCTAATTAAATCAGGTTCGATTCTTGCTATGCTGAATAGTACCAGGCCGATGAATGGAATGGGGAAGAGAAATTTCCTTCTGTGATCCAAGCGGATCGGCATTCGCTTTGTGATAGCTACAGTCAATGATGAGACTCCTCCAAAGATGCCACAGAGCATCAGAAGGCTGAGGCATAGGAATGCCCAACTACGCAGGCTATCATATGCCGAACTTCCAGCCTCGGATTGGATGAAGACAATGGGGCCGAGTAGTGATAGGGAGATCAGGAGGCCGTAGAAAGAGCCTACGAAGGTAGGGTGTGAGGCAGTAAGGGGCCAGCGAAGGAAGAATTGGCTAAGTGTGCCGCCTTCAAACATCGTGCGTTGTTCATCAGGAAGGGCAGTAATCCGCGCCCTCCAGTCGTCCATGAGATTACGATTTGAAGGATTATGCCTATGACCGTTGCGTCATTCTTCCGAGTCGGGTGCCGAATCGAATTGCCTATTACTGCGGCCAAGGATTTCTTTTGCTCGTCCCATCTGCCCGAATTGGATCTCAACTTGGCCAGGTGTAGTATCCATCCATGTCCTCTCGAGTATCCCCTCTGCGTCATTTTCTCGCTGCCTAGCATCACGTAATGTGGGGTCTCCGTCTTCTGTGAGGGTTCGTGTTAGGATTAACGCTTGATTAACAACTTCTTCTAGTAATTCTACAATATCTACTGAGATTGGTCCGAGCCTAGCATGTAATTTCTCATCTTCATCGTCATCACGTACAGTCCAGCCTTTCAGAATAGGGTCGGATACAATCTGGATGCGGGACCGTGGAGGAAGCTGAACCCATTCTCCCTTGACATCAAGGATGTAGGTGTTTGAATCTCCATCTTCATCCGAGGGGTGCCAAGGATGGCCACTATCAGTTGCAACAATTGAGAGTGCAGCGGCAGTCTTACGGTTTTCCAACCAATGTGTAACAGAGATGGCTGTTGGTATGAATGAGGATATGATGAGGATAATTCCAAGTGTGGAACTTGTGCTTGTTGCTTCACTGATGATCCCCAATCCGGCCATTGAAGCACCAGCAATTAGCCAAGTATTGAGGTTACGTGGACTCAGATTTTCCATCCGGATATCATCGTTCTCAATCAAGGGGAGTGGGCCATTCATTTTCTCACTTCCATGGGAGTTGTCAGGTTCTTGGTTAAGTGTCATCGATCAAGGCTGCTTAAATTCCCTACTCAGTCAATGGGTGATTCCGCACAATCATGAGTGGTAGTTTCGGCCATGGTGTCCTGAGTTAAGTCATATGCTTCAATCCTCGTAGCCGGCGCTCGTAGAAAACGGTCGAAACGGCTGCCTTGGCAGAGAGGTGGGCGCGGGTTTCAATAGGGGTTGGAAGGCCATTCAGCAGTGGGTTTGGGAATGGCGGAGTTTCCACAGGGCGAAGTCACGGAGCGTCGGCGTGGTGGGCCGGGCGTTCTTGCTCTCCTTATGCTTGATGCGACGCGCACCAGATTCAATGGACATCTCCGCATTGAATCACTTGATGGCGTCGTGGGTGGGCTTGGAATCATCGATGGGATGCCAGCCATGGCTCTCCACACCTCAGGGGATGGCGAAGTGGCTGGAGGCCGAGATGCGATGGATCGATGCTTGAGTTATTCTGCGGATCCAAGTGCTGCGTTGTCAGTCCACTCTGGAAATCACGTGCCTGCAATGATGGATTCTCATCCCCATTCACGCCTCCTACGTTCTGATCTTGAACGTCTTGAGGAGGAGCCCTGGTGGTCTGATTCACGACATCGAGACCTCGTTGCGATTGGGCGGCAGAAGAGTAGATGGACAAGTATCGAATCCTCATTTTCTCGAACGGGTGAAGATCCTATTCAGTTTGAACCCGTTGTGATGCCAACGGTAGTCGAGAACGGCCCATTCTTTGGGCCCGGTGAGTCTTGGCTCGTTGACGATGAATTACCGGACAGTGTCCTATCGATAGGGTCTAACCTTGGTTCCCTTGGGCGGCCTCTGATGGTCTTCAGTCGTCTACCTCCTGAGAGGCTGCGCTCAAAGCATTCTATCCCCAATGGTTCTTCTATTCGATTGACTGAAAGGCCGGCTCAAGAGGGAGACCTAGGCCCTAGTCTCGAGGGCATTATGCGTAGGATCGAGGACTTTCTTTTCGCTAATCCGCGGGCAGTCGTTGTCCTTGATGGAATCGAATTTCTAATTGGCCTGCATGGTTTCGATCGAGTCTATGATTTTCTTCGTAATCTCTCTGACCTAGTAGCTGAATCCGATGATCTTCTTCTCTGCCCTATTGATGGTCTTGCTCTTTCGCCTCAGGAGAGAGCTCTTCTCCAGCGAGAGATGAAATTACTCGATACGAGGACTGCATCTGAATGGGGGTCTAGTAGTGGTCATCTTGTTGGACATCCGTTCATCATTCATGCGATGACAACCGAACCAGTGCAACGTCCCCAACCATCTGATACCCTTGCCCCTTCTGCACCTGAGATGCCAAGTTTTGGTTCGTTGGATGTTGCTGATGAACTCCCTGTCCCTGTTTCAGATGGAGGCCCACAGATCGAAGGCCTAATCGCACAATGGAAAGAGGAATCCATCGTTGCGGAACCATCTATCATCGAAACTAAAGAGCCAGAATTAACACTCGATAACGACGATGACAACATCGTTGAAGAGTATGTTGAGGAGAGCTTAGAACCGGATTTTTCACTGCCTGATTGGGCAACGGCTCCCTCTCCAAACCGTGATGATTCGGATGAATTAGTGGCGCAGGCGCCCATTGTCGAATCAGAAACATCTCCTTTTACATCAGTTGTTGAATCTGAGCCTATCGTCGTGGATGAACAACCTGAGGATGAACAACCTGTACAAATCTCAGGTTTGCATCGGCCAGATTTACCCCCCCCGCAACCATCTAAGAAGCGCAAAGGGCGACGGACTCCAACCGTGGATTATAAGCAGAAAGGTCGCGTACGTAGTTCACGTAATCCAACGGATTTCACTCTGAGGGGTTCTGGGCTTGTTGATGCAGTCAATCGTTGGAGAGAGATAGGTCTCATGCCGGACCGTGAGGATACTAGCCCAGCGATACCAACTACTGGTCGTGAGATCGGTCCAATGGTGTCAACCGATGGTTCCAATCGCCCTGTAGATGGTTCTGATGTTGTACGAAATGCGCGTCGGTTGGATCCTGACTGGAACAGTGTAGATCAGAATGCTACACGCCTTCACGAGATCGTCCACTCGGTTGCTAAGCAATCTACTAGTGCACCTAGCCCGATATCTGCACCTACGAATGCTCGCGAGTTTTCGCAGGTTGCCCAACGTACCCGTTCTGCTCGACGTGCATCTCTTGGGGCCGCTCCAGAGATGGTAGGGTCACTACCTAGCGACTTCTATGATCGAGTTGCTAACCTTGTTGAGAATGGTGCAGATATCACGAGCCTCATGGCAGCGGTAGAGCGATCCCCAAGCGAAGCGGTTGAGATTCTCAAAACGATGGAGAGCGCATCATGAAACGTCGATTATCTGATGCACTTCGGTCTGCCAAGCATCGGTTAGGGGAAGAGGAAGAGGAGTCATTGCCTAGGACTCCTAGTCTGCATCACTATATCCGCCGTGACACCGGTCCGAGAGGCCTTGCAACGGTCGATGACCTACTCGGTCGTTCCGACCCCAAGGCTGCGGAAAATCGACTATTCACAGAGGGTGATGATCCAATCCTCGATGGTATTCGTCGGCTTAGGAGTAAGGCAATCGATGACCCTGCTTCAGTTCACATCCCTGGGCGTCTAATGTGGAGAGAGGTACTCGAAGAGCAACGAGGTTTGGATGTGAGTCATCCAATGAAGAGAATCGACGGCGCCATGGACGTCGTCATCCCGAAGTGGCCCCCTGTCCATGTTCCTCATCCTGATCGGACTTGGTCTCGTTGGCATACCTCTCCTGAGAATCATGCCGTTGCGAGGGGAGCCGACCTCATCATGGAGGAACCGGGAAGACGTCTTAGTCCGTTCCTAGTTGTCGGTGAGGGTGGAACTGGAAAGAGTCACTTTATCTCCGCTCTAGCTAACAGTTTACAGAACGTGTTACCTCATCTTAACGTACATCTGATTCGCGGTCGTGAGGTTACGGATGTGCCTGTAGGGGCAGAAGAAGCGTTCCGTGATGCGGGGGCAATTCTCATTGATGATGCAGATGCGCTTATCGAACGCGGCCTCGATGATGCATTAGGTCGTCTAGTCCATATCGCTCTCGATCATGGCGTTCAAGTGGTTTGTACCGTTGCTTCAATCGATGCCTTTGAGGCTCTTCCAACCAGTGCTATGCGTCGCTCTTTGACGGGAGCTGCCATCGGCCGACTCAGTTCACCCAGTGCTGCAACTTTGGTTGCTCATCTTCGTCGTCGTTGTGTCTCTAGAGGTGCAGCTGTAGACGAACGAATACTGGTTGCAATTGTCGAACATGCAAATACTTGGGGAGGTTCAGCCCATGCGCTCGACATAGTCCTAGCCTCAATTGATTCGGGCTCAATTCCAATGGATGAGAAGGATATCATGATTTTACTCGATGGGCGTCCGATTGCTGCTCGTTCAGAAGCCCGTCCTGATTGGAACCCTGAGGTGATTGGAGAGCGTCTCGTTCAGACAGTCCTCGATGATGTACTTCCTCGGGGTGTTGATGTTGAGGTCACAGGAGAAGTTGAGGTGAAACCCCTCTCCGATGGCTGGTCTCCTGCTGAGTTTGAGCTTCCAAGTGGCCGTCTTATTCCTTCACCTCAGCCCGAGGGCGAGCGAGGTCCCCAGACGGTTGCACCAGTCATTTCGGCGCGCATCGACGAACGCTTCTCTGATGCCGAGAGCGAGTTACATCGCCGTCGCTTTGCACTTCATGAGATTGAACGTGAACTTGAGATTATCCAATCGAGAATGGTTGATTCCACACCGGCTGATATCGTGGGCCTTACTGATCGGTTACTTGCTCTAGAGGGTCAGTTAGAAGCCATTTCTGAAACACCGTTGGGTACTGATTTAGGTCCGATTTCTCCCTTCGATCCCGGCGTCATTGAGGTTGAGGTGAAGTATCCAATACTCCAACCGGTTTCTGGACAGGTGCCTCATCTCGAAGAAGCCCGTCAAAAGTATGGTACTGCGGTTCTGAGGAAGCGTAAGGTCAAGGTCCCAGTTTGATTAGAGATTTCGGAATCCTTGTTCGGCACGTGCATCTGCATTAAGATGGGCTTGAATCGTTTCTCCATTGATTAGAATGGCATCTGGATGAACTAATCCGGGGCAGATTTGGATTGTCTTTCTCCATGACGGGTCGTCTCGGACATTCTCATACCAGAATGGGAAAGCAGAGCATTGAGCCGGTTTTGCAGAGTGAATGTCGCAACTTTTGTCGCCTTGTATGTAGATACAGATCCCGTCTCCATTCGATTTCAGAACCCAGCGTCCATCATGGGTTTGCCGAGCATCACGCTCCAACCATTCCTGTGTATCCATCTCATGATGCCCTGCAATTCGATGTGCATCCTCCTTTGAGAGGTAGACTAAGCCATGAGGCTCATCACAGCATCGTCCACAGTTTGGGAGACATGTGAAGAGAATTCCATCTTTCCACCATGGCTGGATATGACGTCTCGCCATGTTGCTCGGGAATCATATTCAGGGTTGAACCCTGCGATTCTAAATCAGAAAAAACATGCAAAGGGTTCAAGTCAGAAATTGACCGGTTACATTTCCACACGAGGCCAGTAACCATGTCTGAGGATGAGAAGTCATTGTTTGAGGTGCTTCCATCACATCTCGATACTGGGCTTCGTGGAATCCCCGTCGGAACCTGTGGAACTTCCTTTGTCGACCCAGTTGATGGTGTTCATTACGCGGGTTATCCGATTTCCGATCTTGCGGATTTCGACCCCGAGGACATCGTTCACCTATTGTTCAACAAGTCACTTCCTACTGCTGAGGAGTCTGCAGCGATGAAGCAAAATCTCGCATCACGTAGTGTAATCCCCGAAGGCGCTCTCGATTTATTCGAATCTATTGGTGAGGGGCAAGGACATCCGATGGATTGGCTTAGTATCGGTATTATGGCACTTGGTCGTGCCGAGGCTGACGATGATATCCTTGAGGATGGGATGAACCTCATTGCTTGGATGCCTGAACTCATGGCTCGCCTTTTCATGAAGCGAGGTGGCCGCGGCGATATTGCCCGTCCTTCGAATCCATCTTTGGGCATGGTTGGAAATTTCGTTTCGATGCTTGGTATGGAAAGCGATGATGCCCACCGCGCGGAGCGTGTCTTGAAGTCATTCCTTGTTCTTCATATGGACCACGGCGGAGGTAACTTGTCCACCTTTGCCGGAAAGGCCGTCGCCTCTGGGCGCGCCTCACTTTTCTCCTCCATCGCTTCTGCGATGAATGCTCTCAGCGGTCCTCTCCATGGGCGAGCTAATCAGTCCTGCCTCGAATTCGTTCAGAAGGTGGGGACTTCGGATTCTAATGAGGTTGAGGCCTTCGTCAGAGCAGAACTTGCTGCAAAGCGCCCCATCTTTGGATTCGGTCACGCTGTCCTTCGTGCGGAGGACCCACGTGCTACTGTCCAGATGTCCATCGGCGAAGAGGTCTGTCCTGACGACCCATTGTTCTCCACAGTGCGTACTCTGCGTGAGGTTGTCCCTCGGGTTCTTGGTGAAAATAAACGCATTAGTAATCCGAACGCTAACGTTGACCTTGTCTCAGGCACTCTTCTCTACAATGCAGGTTTCATGAAACCATCTTACTACACGACTTTCTTTGGTTGGGCTCGCGTAATCGGTATCACGGCTCAGATTGTCGATGAGCGAAACTCCCGCGGGGGTAAGGGTGTGCCAATTTACCGGCCGAAGTATATCGCAAAAGATCGCACTGTTCGCCGTGTCTAATCAGCCCTCTTTGTGGCTTTTCCCGGCTCCACGGTGTCCGATAAATCGAGGCATTTCCCAAGGAGGCGCTCCCTCATCTATTGCGAACGGATCACATTGAAGGATACTAGCGAGATGGCTCAGATGCTCTCGCCGTTCTGACATGTCGAGGCCGGACCATGTGGGGTATTCTTTTGCTTCTGCAAGGAGTAATTCGCTATCCTCTGACGGGTCTGCCATCCGTGCCCAGAGTTCTGGGCTCAGAGGTTTCGTTCCTGGCTTCATCCAGCGGGTCTCACCCCTACTCGTCTGTAGGATAGTGGGGTCCATCTCGTCACTGACTGCTGTCATTCCTGCATCGATAATGGTCCGTTCCATATCGATGGGTGCTGGCCATACGTGAATTGGATATCCTTTCCGTTGGCGATTAAGGCGTTTCACAGATGAGGGTTTTAGGCTTACAGGACGGCCGAGGTGCAGATATTTTGACCATGAACGGATATGGTCTGATGCGAGTGGGAGTACAGGTGCTCCGGCCCTTTTCCAGCGATTAATCATTCGAGGTACTGTTGATCGAGCGAACGAAGGTAGGGCCATTGTTCGACGTAATGGCCCAGGGCCCCAAGGTGGAATAAACGGGTTAATCGGCGCTGCAGGGATATTGACATCTGCCTTCTGACTTGCTCGCATTGTTGCAGGGTCAAAGCAGTAAAAGACAGCGGTGCGCTCAGGTGCAGGTTCCGTTTCCATAATCTCACTAACACGCTGCATCATACGAACAATCCAATCTACTCTCTTTTCGGATGGGAGATACCCTCCTGCAAGTTTCGACTTTGGATGCGGACGCTTAATCTCGATACATGAGAAGGCGTTGCCTTCTATCCAAGCTGAACGTACTCTAGAATCTTCGATCATGTCCGAGAATAAATCGAATCCTGCGTTCCGTAAATCATCGGAGTGATTCTGTTCGACATAGGGGCGTAGCCCCTCGTAATGCTCGTCTTTCTCACTGCGCTCGATACGGGCGTTATGATGTAGTATGAGTTCTCCATCAATCGACATACGGATGTCATATTCTGCCCCGTCAGCCACTGTCATTGCATGGGCAATGGCCTCAATCGAATTCTGCCGGGGCTGGGTCCATTCGTTACTCATGGTGCCGCCCCCTCATCCTATCTTCCCCCAGTCAAGTCCTTCAATCCGATGAACGGATTCCAATGTGATAAAGCACAATGGTGATATGGCGCGCGATAGATTTGCCGAGAAGGAGTTGCTACTTTGTCCGAAAATTCAGTGCAGAAAGAAAAGCGGAATGTGGAAAGAGGATTCGCATTCTATGATTGGGGTAAATCTGCTTTTGAGAC
>DAFJ01000011.1:0-12381 GCA_002497905.1 Euryarchaeota archaeon UBA251 | reverse complement strand
TTGGGGTAAATCTGCTTTTGAGACAAGTGTTTCAGTTGCGATTCTTCCTGCTTGGTTCACCTATCTCTTCCTAGAAGCCAACGGATTGAATGTTCGTATAGGCTCCATTGAGATGACTGGAGATGCAGTGTGGTCCTTCGCTGTGTCAGGTGCGGCCCTACTTGTCGCTTTAGTCAGTCCTTCACTTGGCGTCCTTGCTGATCGTCGTAGAGTCAAGATGTGGTGGTTGCGGATTCTCACATATACCGGTGTAGTGGGGACGATTCTAATTGCAGCAGCCCCGTTTCTACCCATCTCAACTCAATGGCTTTGGATGATGGTATTGTTCGTGATTGCAAATGTGGGCTTGAATGGTGCAGGCGTGTTCTACAATGCCCTTCTACCTCATCTGGGAGAACCAGAGGATATGGATCGCATTTCCAATCTTGCTTTTGCCTATGGATACCTTGGAGGAGGGCTCTTATTGGTCTTCCACCTTGGCCTATTGATTGGTACTGGATACGCAGATTGGGCTATGATGTTCGCCATCGCTAGTTCAGGAGTATGGTGGTATGTTTTCGCACTTCTTACGTTCCGCTGGGTTCCAGAACCTGAGATTTCGAATGAGATGGAACCTCTAGGTTTCATGGAATCTACTAAGTTGGGAGTATCGGAAGTCATCAAGACACTCTCCGAAGTTCGTCGTTTCAAAGTCCTATTCCTCTACATGTTCGCCTATTTCCTCTTCATTGATGGAATCAATAGCGTCACATCTCTAGCCGGTGTTTTCGGCCCCGCAGTCCTCGGTTTGACGACTCAGGATCTTATCATGACCATCCTTGTTATCCAGTTCGTTGCAGCACCTTGTGCCGTAGGGTACACGAAACTTGCCGAGGTCTGGTCTACGAAGGCGGCTCTCCAAGTCGCACTAGTCATCGGTACTAGTGTCGTATTCATGGCTCTATCATTCGCACCATTACAATTGGAATCTCACGAGGAATATGATATCCAAGTTACCTGGACTGGGGCGAATGCATCCGATCCAAATGGAGTTTATCAGGTCACATTCAGTCCTTCTGCTGGCGAGTTTGCTCAGGTTCCAGATCACAGTGAACAGGAACTTGCTAAGCGATATTTGCATGTCCTTCCTTTGGTTGAGAATGAACAAATCGAAGGTGTCTACGAATGGGACTGGAATGGCGATTATCCACGCGTTATCGAGACGACTAATATTACTGCGATTTCGTCGTTCTTCACGGAACTTGAAGATTCTCGGTTCTCTGCCTCTGCAGATGGTGGAGATGTGGCATTAGATGGTCGAACTGTGGTGGGTTTAGGTCATCCAACTAGTATTGGGGATGGCCCATTAGATGGGATCGCCGTTTTCATGCGAGACAATTTCTGGCAACCGTTTGGAATAGGTGTAACTATGCAGTTCCTCATTCTTGGATGTATATTTGGTTCAATACAAGGTGGCTCACAGGGGCTTGCTCGTAGCCTATTCGGTCAGATGGTACCTGAGTCGAGAAGTGCTGAGTTCTTCGGATTCTTCGGATTCTTTGGCAAGGTGGCAGCTCTTGTAGGTCCGGTGATGTATGGAGTGTTGGCTGTTGCTTACGATAGTAGAGTAGGCATCGCTTCAATTTCTATTCTGTTTATTTCTGGGACTATTATGCTCCGCTTCGTTGATGTTGAAGCCGGAATAGAAGCTGCTCAGGCAGAGGATCGTCGAATCCGAGGTCAATCTCCATCTGAGGAATGAAATCATTCGCTTTCGTCTTCCTTTCTGAGGAATTGATGCGGCCAAGAAAGGTCACATTTGGCTAATGGCGGAGTTTCTAGATGACGTTGAATGTCCTGATTAGCCTCTACTGAATTGGAGAATGGGTCATTCAGCCAACCTGAATCATGAATGTAATGAAGGGCAATGAAGCGATGACTCCCCCTGGAAATCCCGTAAAGTCGCAGATTTTTTTCCTCTTTATGATGGGCAAGTGGCCCGTTTCTCCATCGATTCGAATCTTTTTCCCATTCTTTAGAGAGAGCTATATTTTCCCAGTTCGTAATATCGAATGGCAAAAGCCATCGGTTTGAGGGTGCACTGAATCCACTCTGGAACCGTTGCATCAATCTCCACCATCCGTAGAGTAACGCAGCATAGGAAATCCAACCGATACGCGGGTCAACTAAGATATGTAGTGGGAATACGGCGGAACCAAAAAGAACGGAAATCCAAGTATCCATGCCGAAGAGACGGCTAGGCTCAGATGGAAGGATGTTCATCGCATTCCATGCAGGGATTATGGTCATCGCCCAACCTATGATGAATAGCCCCAATGCAGCCATCTGGTCATCTGAAGTATTGCCTGGGAAAACTAGTGGAACAACGCTAGCAACGAAGAAGAAAAGTGACCATGAACATGGTATGAGGACGCTACGTGCTGGTGGTTTGAATCTCTGCCTTAACCAGCCATTCCCCCCCTTCGCATAATCAGAAATTGTCCAATTTTCCGAAGGAACGGTTTCCCAAGAAAAGCGATCTGGGACCTCTGATGCTTCAACACCTTCATCGATTTCGGAACCAATTATCCCATGTTTACGCTGTGGCTTCGAACCAGCGGTACTCGGCCACCAATCTTGGGAACCGAGCAACCATTCTGCATCGGTGACCTCGGCCATGGATGCGCTGTAGTGCGGTACGGTATGGGCTCTTCGCTCAAAGGAGGTCGCCGAGTAGGTCACCTATGTTCATGTCGTCGAGGTCAGAATACGGATCGTTACTGGTTTGTATTGGAGGGGCTGAGTCTCTCGGTCTACCTAGGGATGCGGGCGGGGGAGTCACAGAAAACATCGGAGCAGTACCAGCAGCTGCATCCATAGAGGGTCGTTCGGGTGTACCCCAGGCGGTTGATTCAGTTACCCACCTGTCTCGTTTTCGTCGTCTTCCTCCGATTGTTCTCGAAACGAGGAGCATGAGCATGAGTCCACCAAGGACCGCGCCGAGAGCAGCCATGATTCCAGCAGCGACGCCTCCTTCAGATGAATCGATAATCCCCCCTAATCCTCCCTTATCTGGAATTTCTTCGATTTCTATTGTGAGGATATTGTTTGCTCGATCTATATCTGGAAGCCTTTCATCTGGGTCGACGAGAAGGACCCATTGAGTGCCAGTGGATACATCGATGCTAATTGTCACCCTACGTTCACCAATGGTATTGCCATCGATTGCTTGGATACTCGGGAGTGTCCCCTTGACTTGTCCTGCAGGGCACCCTGCATAGACCAGTCCTGTGGGTGACACGTCCGGACAGGCCAACAGAAGAATATTCTCTCCGTCTGCGTTCCCACGATTTTGTACCGTGATTGTTAGTTCGACGTTATCTCCTTCCCTAATTTGCGTCACTGTACCTATTTGGAGATCCATTGCTTCGAATTCAGCAAGTAGGATTTGTTCATTGGAGTCGTAGTCCGTCCCTATCCACCCTTGGGTAGAATCCAAATCGCCTCCATCCGCTTTACCACCGTGTTGAGAATTTATTCGGACACCGAATTGTTCGATACCTATCTCCGGCCATTCCTCTAGGTCTACAGTTGCGCGAATGTGGATTACCCGTTCTGTGCCGGCTGCCAAGGGGCCTAATGCCGCGTAGCCATCTTCACCGATACTGATTCCTGCGCCAATATTCGAGTCTAGCAGGCTACCTTCGTGTAGGCTGAGGACGTATCCTGGCAATGCATTGAGAGTAGGCTCTACGAGGATACCCTCCTCGCTATCTCTATGGAAACTCAACTTGGATGAGTCGGGTGCATTCCCAGTGTTCCTAATCACGAGGGTCCAAATCGCTTCAGATTCAGTTCCGATGGTTCGAAGATTCGACCCTTCAAAATCCATCTGCATATCGATTCTAAGTGGGATTTCAACCTCCATTGTCACTGGTTCTGTATCTGTGTTGATGTAGAGTAATAGTGTGTTTTTACCTGCAGGCGCATCTTCTGAAGCAGTTAGATAACCAAGAATCTCAGCGTCTTGTCCAGGCTGCAGTAGGAGTATAGTATTCTCAGCGAATTGGATTTGGAATCCATCGGGAATCTTGTCATTCATCGTTATGTAGGGGTCAATAGTTTCGATTGTGTTCCCATTGTTATCTACGTGGACAACGAATTCCTGTCTTTGTCCTGGTTCAGCAACAAATGTATCTTCTGAGATGATTTCGATGTCTAGGTCTCGAACAATTGCGACCGTAGCTCCGAATTGTACATCATCTCCTATACTCGGATCCTGAACTAGAGATGCTCTAATTCCCATAATCCAGGATGTATCTGCGGGTGCATCTTCTTCGGCACATAGAATGATAGCGAGATTGTAATTCCCATTACGCTGAAGCATGGATGCATAAGGTAGGTCTTGCGATTCTGCGGAGTTGCCAGGGAGATTTTCTAGGTTGTATTCTACGGTGAAACCATCTCCTGGCAGGGGTGGATCAATCGCATCAAATCGGACTTGTCCATCTGCAAAATTCTTCTCAATATCTGCCCTGAATTCCTTGCATTCTCCCGGAGATATGGTGGCTTGTGAATCAAAGAGATCGATGACGATGTTTCCTGCTCTACGTATCTTCACATCAATTGTGAAAGTTGTGAACGCTAGAGTCCCCTCCTCCATCGTGGGACTGGGATCGAAGTTGGAACGAGCGACTAACTGTAGGTCCACTTCTTCTGCAATCTGGTCAAGAGGAACGGTGATTGTGGCATACGAGGAGGTTGTCTGCCCTGGTTCGATATTGATTGTCTCAGGGAACTGAATATCCCAACCGGATGGTTTCTGCCATTCCTCTGTTCCTGTGGATGTGCTGGGGTCTCGAATTGAGAGTTCTAACGGTACATTTCCTATATTTTCGAACTCTATTGATACTCCTCCGGTTTGCCCCTGTTCAATTGCGACCTTGGATTGCATTGCACGGACATCGAACATGCGATTTACATCGAGAGTTGCTGTTACAGTGAGTCCTGCTGATAACGGTCCTTCCATCGCGATGACACGTCGTTCGCAGGTGCTACCGTCCACGAGGTCAGCCGATATTGGCGCAGTGAAACGAACAGTCATTTGGAGTGGAACTACGCCAACTATAACGTCACCCATTGGGAAGTTGACTACGGTCCCATTCTGGGTAAATCGGACTTCAGTAGTCCAACCATCGCAACCTATTGGTTCAATAGTACTCAGGTCAACCTTGACCTGAGCTAATCCTGTGCCTTCGCGAATAGCAACCTCGATGTTCGTTTCACTCGTCTCTCCAGGCTCGATTGAAATGATTGAGGATTGACCTTGGGCGCGGCGCACTTCATGCAGGCTTGGTGCGAGACGGCCGATGCAGACGTTGTGTTTGGAGCCGCTGGATGAAGTACAATCGCCGACAGCGGTGTAACTGATCATGGTGATGCCGTTCCCGGTTACTGCGATGCTCGGGGATTCTCCACCCATTGCAGTGGATGTAGGGCGTGGGCCATTCTTGTCGGCACCATCGTTACCGATAGTCATCCGTTCTGCACCAAATCCTCCTCCTGGGAAGTTCGTAGGTGGAATCAGTGTTGCGTGGATAATCTGATCTTCTCCGTTGGCATTTACAGCGTCTACCCATGCTACATGTATGGTTCCATCTTGGTCGATGTTGATGTCAGCGTAGGCGTCTGACCAGATTACGTTGGGGGTTCCACTTTCTACTACACTGATGTTCGTCGGGACGAGTGTAGTCCGGGTTCCCATGTCAGATGAATCCAAACCATCCGCGTATCCATTAGCAACGCTTAGGTCAGGAAGATCGAGGCGCTGGTGTAGAATCTCAGTTGGGAGCCTGTCTATGCTTGAATGCGTCCAGCCGTCAGTCCAGACGACATGAAGGTCTTTGTTCAAGTCAAACTCAATTTTCGGATGGGCGCTGATTGCGTCATTTTCCACAATTGCAGTGTCATTGACAATCACAAGGCTTCCTGTGCTCGACGGCCCAATTCGTTCGACATATTGTCTGGTGTTACTGTCAAAGATTGTAGCTGATGTACCATTCACAAAGGTTGCAGAATTATCGAGGAAGTCCCATGGATCTAGAGCAGTCATCCAGATGTCTCTTGATCCAGTGTTCATGAGGTCCGACAAAGCATTCCATTGGTCAGTTAGTGCTCCGTTGGTCTGCCGCCATGAAATTACACCGCTCGACATATTCCGATTCGTCGTGGATGTACCTGGGCAATTTCGGGATTGTGTATTCACACCGCTATCAGGGCACCATGCGAGGTCAATCATTGAGTCAAGGACGTCATTTGGATTGTTTACTGGGTAAGCGTAGACAGGTGCAACCATTGTATTGCCATCGAGGCATCTACGATGCGCTTCTGCGATACTGTTACGATCACTGTTCTGAATTGGATCGCCTTCGTAAGGCCCTTCCACACCAAAGGGGACAACGATTCTTGTAGCCACTTCGTTCCAACGGTGATCGCTGTTAGTTGGAGGATTTGCTTGACTTCCTGTATTTCCGTTTGCATCTCGCCACGACATGCAAGCCCATGTTGTACCTGGTCCCCAATCGTCTCGTTCGCTTCTCCACCAAGGAGACGGAGTCTGGCCATTGTATATCCCATCCTGGAGTTTGCGAATACCTCCTGAGTCATCACTTGCTGAAAGAGGTGTAGTGCGGCTGTTCTGGTTCGTATTTTTACCTGCACAATTGTTCTGATTTGCTTGTGTCGGAACCGTATCATGGAGGCCGTAAATGGTCTCCATAAGTAGTATGCCATTGTCATCAGCTACTTCCTTGAGAGAAGGCATAGATCCTTGGTCGTAAGTTCCACCATAGAGGACTGTGCAAATATCACTCCATTCACCGTTCATGTATCCGTTCGTAGGATTCGGCATGACAAACAACATCTCGATACTTGACCCACGGACATCATCCCAAGCAACGGCAACATGATCATCTGAATCGATAGCGATTGAAGCATGTCCCTTTGAACCATAATTGGTTGTTAGCAGTGTGTCTGAGATTAGAGCGTCCGCATACATCGGTAGCATTCCAGATTGACTTCCTTGCATTATCTGAAGCATCGTGTATCGAATTTGATCGGTTCCATGAAGGATTCCCGAAGGGTCGTAATTGTCGGTCCAAGCTAAATGAATGCCTCCTTTGGAATCGATTGCCATGGCGGCATCCCGAAGATTATCGCGGTTTACAATCTGCTGATTTTGACTTAGAGGTGAGATTGTCTTGTTGGCGACGTCAATCGATTGCACGGAGTAGTATAGTCCCTCGTTCTGACCAGCATCCTTTGTGGTCCATGATATGTGGAGCTTGCATGGAGTGGTGCTTTCACAGTCCTCTGCCGCGGTAGCCAATGACTGGATTGAACCAGTTGATTCATCGATGAGGATATTCGGGAGCCCAGTCGTAGAAGCAGAGAGAAGTTGTACCTCAAGCCGATTTCCGTCTTCGATATAGGCCAACATTACGAGGTCCTCTCCCGCAGTTTCAATCTGGGTGTTCCGCACATCCTTTGATGAATCTATGATGGCCCATGGATCTAGAGAAATCTCAGCTTCCGTAGCGCTGGCTGAGAAGGTGCACAGGGTAGTAGAGAAGAGCATCAAAAGGGCGAGCAGGACCGCACGGGAACTTGCCGGAGGCCCAACCATACGCGGAGAAATGGTACATTCCTTCTTCATACTGTGTATTCCAGTCATCGATTCTGAGTGGTATTTCGATGGTATTGTTATCTTCCAGAAACCGAATTAGGCATCATCTTTTTTCGGATGTCTTAGAATCAGATTACGAGCAGCCCATACCTCATCGACCCGCTTCACATCGGTCGTGTGTGGTGCAGTGGTCAGAATCTCAGCATCTTCGCTGAGTACAGCATGAAAGTCGTCTGCGAACTTGTCCAATGCCTCCTTGGATTCAGTCTCGGTAGGTTCAATCATGAGGCATTCTGGAACAATCATCGGGAAGTAGAGAGTCGGTGCCATGTATCCATAGTCGAGCAATCGTTTGGCAACGTCTTTTCCGTTCGCTCCTATTGCATCAACGAGTGGAGTCATCGACAGCGTGAACTCATGCTTCACGACATCTGCTGGACAACCATCGGCTGGCATCGCGTGGATTTTCTCACGTATCTCTGGGCTCGGATTCATGATGCGATGGCGCAGGTAGTTTGCATTCAGGACGGCGTGTTCGGACATGGTTCTAAGGTCGCGCCCGTAGCGTCGGTAAAATGCCCAAGATCGGACGACTGCTCCTGCGTTTCCATGCCATTGGTGGACTTTTCCGATTGAATTCTCGGGCGCTTCCCAGGTGTACCACCATCCATCGCCCGCACCTATCTCTCCTTCTTCGGAAGGACGGCGACCTACAATGGGGGACGGAAGGAATTCCGCGAGATGTGTCTTTACACCAATAGGTCCACTGCCTGGTCCGCCACCTCCGTGAGGTTGACTGAATGTTTTGTGTAGGTTGTAATGGACTGCATCGAAGCCCATGAGTCCAGGGTTTGTTCGTCCGATAATCGCGTTAAAGTTTGCACCATCGTAGTACATCTGGCCTCCAGCATCATGTACAATTTGTGCGGCTTCAGCGATATCAGGCTCAAAGACACCTAGTGTGCTTGGGTTGGTAATCATCATTGCAGCGGTATCGTCGCCTACCACGGCACGGAGTGCATCGAGATCGAGGCGCCCATCCTCACCCGATGGGATTTCAATGATTGAGTACCCACACATTGCGGCACTGGCAGGATTCGTTCCGTGGGCGGAATCTGGAACAATGACCTTGTCACGATGTGATTGGCCTATACTACGGTGATATTCCTGAATACAGCGGATTGCGGTGAACTCACCTTGAGCACCAGCCACAGGCTGGAGTGTCACAGCATCCATTCCGGCACAGTGGCCTAGCATTTCCTGCATTTCATGGAATATTGCCATCAATCCTTGCAGATGATGAGCTGGAGCGAGTGGGTGTACATCATTCATGCCAGCGAGTTGAACAATCCGTTCATTGACGCGAGGGTTATGCTTCATGGTGCAGGAACCGAGTGGGTAGAACCCCGTATCGATTCCAAAGTTCCTTTGTGAGAGCCAGGTGTAGTGTCGGACCAATTCAGGCTCGCTGGCCGTAGGCCAAGCGGCACGTTCTGCTCTGCGAAGAGATACAGGAATCCGTTCCTTTGCAGCTTCTGCATCTGCAATCGGTGCTGGCTGTGCGTAACCAGCATCCTCTGAACCTCTGAAGGCAAAGATATCGCTCATGCACTCACCTCCTCAACCCATCCAGAAACACCGGCTACGAGTGCGGTGACATCTCCGTCTGATGTCTGGTCAGTGCAGGATACGAGTAGGAGATTACTTTCCATCTCTGGAAAGAGTGCCTCAATTGGTAGCCCGGGGGTAATACCTCGTCGGTCTAGGTGTTGGCAGAGTTCCTCGGCAGGTCCCGGGAGGCGAATAACGAACTCATTGAAGTGTGAAGCACGAGGGTGTGCGGATTCTACACCGTTGATTTCCAAGAGTTTCTTTTCAGTAAGCATAGCAGCAGCAGCATTCCGGGTTGAAAGAATCTCAAGTCCACTTGGCCCGAGGAGTGCCATGTGCATGGCTCCCATCAGCGCAATTAGTGTCTCATTAGAACAAATATTCGAAGTCGCTCGATGGCGTCGAATGTGTTGTTCTCTTGTACTGAGGGTCAGTGTGAATGCTCGCTGTCCATCGGTGTCATGTGAAAGTCCAACAATGCGTCCTGGCATTTGCCGGATGAAGTCCTGCTTACACGCAAAGATTCCGTAGACTGGGCCGCCCCCTGTTGGTCCGATCCCAAACGGCTGTCCTTCGCCTACAACAATGTCTGCACCATAGTGTCCTGGTGCTTCCATTAGACCGAGACTGACGACATTTACTCCAATAATGAGTGCCGTGGTATCGCCTAGAATTTCTTTGAGTAATGCAATTCCTTCGTCGGCGATGCCAAAGGCGTTCGGCTGTTCGACGTACACTGCGCATGAACCAGCGGCTCCCTTCGCTGCCTCCATATCGAGGCATCCATCCTCTGTGTGAGGGAGTCGCTTGACCTCAATCCCTCCACCCTGAGTATAGTTCTGGATTACGCTAAATCGATGTTCAGGTACCAACTCGGAAACATAGACTGTATCCTTTTGCTCGACCTTTCGGTTCAGAACGCGAACTGCAGTTGTTAGCGCCTCTGCCGCCGCTGTACTTGCATCATACATACTCACATTCGCAACGGGAAGTCCAACAAGTTCGGAAATCATTGTCTGAAACTCCCACATTGCCTGTAGCATACCTTGGCTAACTTCTGGCTGGTATGGAGTGTATGATGTGAGAAATTCACCTCGGGTTGCCATCATCGGAACCATCGATGGCACATGGTTTGCGTAGAGTCCCGCTCCAATGAATGAAGGTCGGCTATTCACTGGTACATTAGCAGAAAGGAGCCGCTGTGCGTCTCTCCATATTTCTTCCTCGGTTTGAGGAGGCGGTAAGTCGAGTGGAGAGTTTCGTCGGACGGCCTCGGGGATATCAGAGAATAGGTCATCCATAGAGGTAAGACCCATGGCTGCAAGCATCTCTGATTCTCGTCCAAGGTTGGGAAGTTGGTCAACCATGCTCATCACCGGCCGTGGCCTTACCCTGATTGCAGTTCACACGTTCCTTGAAGGATTGCTTTCTATCATGGCTTCTTTCTTTATTAGAAAAACGATGCTTGATCCTCTAGAGAGCCCTTGTATGGCCATCTGATTCATCTTTTTTGGTACCGAATGCGAAACGAGACAAAAGGACGTAATTGATTCCAACACTACTTCCAACTGAAATTGCCCATGCAAGTTGGTAGTGTAGGCCCACGGATTCATTGAGGACGTAGTTTACCACAGTTGTGAATACACCCCCTACAGAGTAGGCCGCAAATGCAGCGATTAATGATCGAAGATAAGGGTCCGTAGAATTGGTGAATGTGAGCCAGTAATGTAATCCGTGTTGCCTAATAACTGCGACGAAATATCCCAAGATCCAAGCAATTGTTGCACGGTTGTCTATGTCTGGTAGAAGTATGTAGATGAGATTGTAGATTACCCATCCAATGGCAACTCCTCCACCCCCTACGAGGATGAAACGAAACTTCTCGGGGAGATTTCCCCATTTTTCTCGCAGGGACAAATAGGTCACCCGTAGTGTTTCTCAATCCATTCGCGGTATGCGCCTGAACGGACTGACTCAACCCATTCTGGGTTGGAACGGTACCATTCTACTGTATCTTTCATTCCGTTTGACCAATCAATTTCTGGTTTCCATCCTAGGATACGTTCTGCTTTTTCGAATCCCATGGCATATCTTCGGTCATGGCCGGGGCGGTCAGTTACATATTCTATCTGAGATTCTGAAGCACCTGTTAATCGAATAATTGTGCGTACAATATCGATGTTGGGCATCTCGTTATCTGCGCCGAAGTTTACCACCTCGCCGGAGTCGAGGCGCCCATCTAACAGGCCATCCATTGTTGCGAGAATACCACGTGCATGATCTCGAACATGGATCCAGTCCCTAATTTGCATTCCATCACCGTATACGGGGAGTGATCTTCCTTCCATAGCATTGAGGGTCATGAGCGGGATGAGCTTCTCAGGGAACTGATTAGGGCCGTAGTTGTTGGAACATCGTGTCGTTGCCGCACTAATCCCGTGGGTATTAACGAAGGCTTGAACCATCATGTCAGAGGATGCTTTGGTAACAGCGTAGGGGTTGCGTGGATCAAGGGGGGTATCTTCAGTGAATGCCGGGTCGTTCGGCCCGAGGCTTCCGTATACTTCGTCTGTGGAAACATGGACGAGATGGATTTCTAAGCCCTCTTTCATGCAATTCAGGATGGCTTCTAGAATGGTCCGCGTCCCATCGATATTTGTTTCAATGAACGGCTGTACAGAATCAATAGACCGGTCGACGTGACTTTCTGCAGCGAGATGAAGGATTATCTGAATTCGTTCTTCAATAAGCACAGAAGTGAGTGTTTCTGTATCGTTAATGGAACCGTGAATGAATCGGTATCTTTCATCATTAGTTTCACTGAGGTTCTCAGGATTGCCAGAATATGTCAGGGCATCTAGATTTACTAGGCGTTCAATGTCATCTCTATCTAGAGCTTCTTTGATTGTGTGGCATCCGATGAATCCGCATCCGCCAGTAATCAGGATTCGCACGCTTATTCCTCCAGGGGAGGTAACCAACGACCTTTGTTCCATTCCTTCATCAGGTTTGAGGTTTCAAGCAGAGCATCGATGGTTCCACAGTCAGCCCAGTGGCATTCGAAATGACAACCTTTTGCGAGTCCCTTCTCCATGAAGAATCGGTTT
>DAFJ01000027.1 GCA_002497905.1 Euryarchaeota archaeon UBA251 | reverse complement strand
GCGCCTTCCATTGGTTGTGCCATATACCGTAACCTGAATCAGAAGCATATATCCATTGTGCTGTGAAAAATGGAAATAATGAGAATTGCGAAAGGAGCAATTGAACTGGCAGTCACAGGGGGCGCTCTAGCGACTTCCATTATCCTGCCACATGGCGAAGTAGATGGTCTACGACTCTGCCCCTGGTATCACCTCACCGGAGTCGAGTGTCCATTCTGTGGTATGACCCGTGGATTTGTTGCAATCAGCCATTTAGATCTTGAAGCAGCTCTCAACTTCAATCTTGGAAGTCCGCTAATCTATGGCGCATTCATAGCAATCTTCAGTCGCTCTATATGGGCATGGAGGAAAGGGCGATTCAACGACCCCCCGCCTTTGTCTGAGAAAATTACCAAGCCTTGGCTTGTAACTAGTATCGGAGTATTCGGATGGATGCTCTATATCCGCTGGATTCAGCCGTTTCTGGCCTAATCAATCTCGCATAAGAACGCCATTTGCATCCATAGGATATTGTGAAGTAAAGAGCATAATACACTCAATAATTGCCCATATTGCAGGAATGAATGCTAGGATCCCAAGTGTAAATACAGAAATCAAAAGTTGGGCGAGTCCTCGACTTGTATGCCCAATGTAGAAATTGTGGACGCCAAGCCAACCGACGAAAATCCCAAGCAGAAGATATGCCATTTTTGACTTCTGCATCAGATGACTCTGCATGACTACAGGATTTGCAATCTGGTTCATGGTAGAGGCGTAATGTGCCTGTGCATTTGGGTACTGTTGTTGTACATTCGGATTTGCCTGCTGGGTGAATGTGTGCTGTTGAGGGGTGCCACCGGGCTGCATGAATATGCCTTGAAATCAATAGGTATAGAATCCCTCGCCAGATTTGCGTCCAAACTTACCTTGTTCTACCATCTCGATTAAGAGAGGAGCAGGAGCATACTTGTCATCGCCAAATCCCTCGTGAAGAACACGCATAATGTGGAGCACTGTATCGTTTCCGATGAGATCTGAGAGAGCGAGAGGCCCGATGGGGTGGTTCATTCCGAGTTTCATAATACCATCAATCGCCTCTGGTTCTGCTACACCCTCCTGGAGAGTGAGGATTGCTTCGTTAATCATTGGACAGAGAATTCTATTTGAGACGAAACCTGGACTATCATTACACATCAATGGTGTCTTTCCCATCTTCTCTGCAGCTGCAAGAACTGCTTCAGTAACCTCATTCGAAGTATCACTTCCATTGATAACCTCAACTAATTTCATCACAGGAACTGGATTCATGAAGTGCATTCCAATCACCTTGTCTGGGCGGGATGTCTTCTCTGCAATCGCATCGATGCTGATGCTACTCGTATTTGTTGCAAGAATTGCTGACGGTTTACAAATGCCGTCGAGGTCCTGAAATGCACTGAACTTGATCTCTGGGATTTCTGGAATCGCCTCCACCACAAGGTCTGCATCAGCACATGCACTACGTTCTGTAGCCGTATCGATTCGCGCTAGAGCTGAATCTGCGTCTTCCTGAGATATCCTTTCCTTAGCGACGAGGCGATTAAGAGACTTCTGAATCGTTGCGACGCCGCGATCGACATACTCCTGTTCAATATCTACCATCACTACATTATAGCCTGCAATGGCCGCCACCTGAGCGATCCCATTTCCCATCTGTCCTGCGCCAAGCACGGCGATTGTCGTAATCATCATGAAACGAGACCGATGTATCCGGGACTTCAATCCTCGGTTGAAGGTAATTCAGAATCAACCTCGTCATCAAATGCTTGGTCTACCCATTCAGAACCTAATTTTTCTACACTCGGTCGATTCTTTCCAAGTATAACTGTCATCCCAATGATGGAAATAAGCAGGATACCAACAAGAATCGAATTAGACAGTGTTCCGAATGTGAGCATGCCCTCGGACGTAGTTGCTTCCCGACCTTGAATCTCAGTATCTATACTGTGGGTCCTCTCATTTCCAGCTTCATCTACAAGGATGAGTACCATGCTCCAACGGCCTTCCGCTGGCGCAGATATGGAGAATTCTCGACTGCCGTTCCATGTTCCAAAACCAGTCATACTTTCTTCGTAAACACCCTCATGCATGAACTCAACAGTCCAAAAATCGACATCATCATCAACAAGTGCTGCAGCACCGACTAGGTTGCAAATTGTATCAGGTGTATCACCAACAACTCGTATGGGTTCTCTTGAATCACACTCGTCAACCTCCCATCCGAGAAGGGCTTCAGGTGCTGTGAGGTCAAGTTCAATCATACGATCTAATCGAGCGATATTTCCTGAAGGGTCAACTGAACGTATGACGACTGGATACATCCCATCGAAACTATCCAAGGTTAACTCAATGACATAACGGCCAGATGCATCACATTCCCCTGTCTGCTCGATGCCAGATGCATCAATTCGCACTAGTACACCTGGCTCACATCCACCTGCCATAATTACAACAGGATTGTTCACAAGATGTTCGTTCCCGAGAATATCTGATGTGAGTATTGGAGCGGTGGTATCGAGGATGACTTCAAGTTCGAATCGAACGATGCTATCTACTGCTTCTACATCAACAAGAAGA
>DAFJ01000081.1 GCA_002497905.1 Euryarchaeota archaeon UBA251 | reverse complement strand
GTAATCCACATTTTGTTTCCATTAATGACCCAGTTTCCATCTTTGTCTTGATCTGCGGTGGTTTCCATGCCAAGCACATCAGTCCCATAATTAGGTTCAGACATTGCCATAGCGCCAACCCATTCACCTGAGCAAACCTTTGGCAAAATTCTCGCTTTTTGTTCCTCAGAACCATTCTGTGCAAGATTGTTGACAAAGAGCATCGAGTGTGCAAGATAAGCAAGGCCGAAACCCGGATCTGATGCTGCAATCTCCTCATGGGCGATAACGGCGGCAGTGGCATCAAGACCAGATCCACCGTACTCTTCTGGGACTGTGATGCCTAGAAGTCCATATTCGCCTAACATTCGAAAAAGTGGCAGATTGAAGCGTTCGTGCTTATCGTGTTCATGAGCTTGAGGTTCAACCTCTGATTCGACAAAGTCACGTATCATCTCCCGCAGCATTGCATGCTCTTCTGTAGGATTAGAAATATCGAAGGTGTCCCAGTTACTCATGTCCCTCAATTACCCCCATGGAATTCAAACCTATGAAGAGTGCTACAGTCACTCTTGTTCCTGCTGTGATAGAATTTGGGCTTCAGTAATCTGTGCTATGGTTCTAAATTCATCATATTGAAGGACACCGTCCTTGTTTAGATCAATCTCGTCAAATAGTTCATCCTGTGAATCCTCAGGCAACTTGGCAACCTCTTCAGATTGGGAGAATTCCTTCCTTGAGATTACATTGTCATTATTCTGATCCATCTTAGTAAAGGACTCTGAAATCTCCCTTTCATCGATTGGAGCATCCCCTGTAGTACTGAACACTGACATCAAATTGACTCCACTCACACCGTATTTATCCGCGAGATCCATGGATGAGTTTTCGTTGCCAACATGATTCTCATCAAACCATTTCTCAAGATATGTCCGCCTTTCCTCCCCAATCCCATAAGTTCGTGCTTGGAGGTCCAGCATCCTTCGCTCGTTCTCAGTGATTTTTCCATCCTTCATTGCGAGAGAATACATCTCGAGATAACCAAGCTCTTCTCCAGTATGAGATTCAGGCATAATAGTAGTTGAGAATTTTGACAGCGTTGTGAAAATTGGTTTCCGAAAAATAATCAACGGTAAACCGATAATAACTCCTCCAATCCAACCTTGGTCGAATATGGATTCCATGGCTTCAGTACTCATTAGCAATAGGAATGCACCAAAGCCTGCGAATGTGGCGGTGATGAATGTTGTTCGTAATTTCTCGTCAATTCCAAACATGTCATTTTTGATTACCGCATATGTGAAAATTAACCCCTCAAATAATGCAGCAAGAACAACAGTTGTTGGTATTAATGGCCCTAATGCGATCAATAATGTAGGAACATTTAGTGCTTCATTAAACGGACTGGTTTCCATTGAAGGAGATTGTCCAAGGATTCCAATTATTGTAAACAGAACTAGAGTAGATGATATCTGGAGTACAGTTTTTCCAATAAATCCCAAACGTACAGCACGAACTTCTCCAATTAGACTTGAGTTTCCACTTTCTTTGATTCTCTTTTGTGAACGTCCAACAGAAACCATTGCAACAATTGCACCGATAAGTGGTACGAAAAGAAGAACCCGAGTAAGTGGCCCCAGTGCAACATTTGACATTGTCATTGGGTAAAGTTCTGCATATTTTGATGTACACGATACTTCGAATGGCAACGGTTCTCCAGATGCTGTAGTTCCATATCCTACCCCTACATCTTGACAATATACCCAACTGATATCTCCAATTGCGACAGTTCTACCTCCGAGAAGTTCGCTCGCAAACAAAATAAATCCAAAACAGAATATTGGAAGTAGATATATCCCATGTATTCTGAAGAATTCCGAAACTCGTTTCGCCCATTGCTTTTCACTATAGAATGTTGCAGCAATCATGTATAACAGGAATAGTTGGAAAGACATCGTGTAGTACACTACACGTGCTGGCTCTAGCACTTTCAAGAAACTTTCAGGCCAAGCATAAACCCAGAATAGCATAGCTGTTGAACATCTCAAGGCTTCAGTAAATAGCATCAAAGCCATAAATCGATTTTTTGCCTTTTTAGGTCCGGCACGTAACACAAGGTAGGAAAGGAATATGAGAAAAATAGCGGATAGAATACTGAAAATGGCGAGTATATGCCAGTATCCCATGAAAGTACCAACTCCAAAATCAACGTTTGAAATTGAGCGCCAATAATAGGAGACAGGGCCACCCACATCTGCCATGGACATCGAGGGGATGAATGGGTATTCAATGGCTTTCCCTAATTTACAATCAACGTAATTCAAAAAATCACGATGATTAGATATTTTCTCCTGTTTGAACTGTCCAGAGTCGAGAGTAAAGGCCACCTAAATCCACTAAATCATCGTGATTTCCTTCCTCGACTACTGTACCCTCATCCATGACGATGATTCTATCTGCGTGACGTACTGTAGAGAGTCGGTGCGCGATTATGAGTGTCGTCCTCCCTCTACTGATATGATGAATAGAGCGCTGAAGAGCTGCTTCAGTTTCGTTATCAACAGCTGAAGTTGCTTCATCGAGGATTAGGAAAGGCGCATCCTTCAGAATAGCCCGCGCTATGGCAACTCGCTGACGCTGACCTCCTGACAGACGATGCCCACCTTCGCCAACGAGTGTGTCCCATCTGGCAGGTAAGGTATCAATGAAATCCTCAGCTTCTGCAATCCTCGCGGCATCCTCTACCTCCGCATCTGTAGCATCTGGCCGACCATAGCGAATATTATCGCGAATTGTTGTGGGGAAAAGGGTGACATGTTGTGAAACTAGGGCGATATTACCACGAAGACTTTCCAACGATAAATTTCGAATGTCCTTTCCAGCCCAATATATCCCCCCCTCTGAAGGCTCGTTGAAACGTAGTAGGAGACGGACAAGAGAGGTCTTACCACTTCCAGTGGGGCCTACCACTCCAAGTGTCGAGCCAGCCTCAATTTCAAGACAGAGTCCTTCGAAAAGTTGCGTGCGTCCAGGATACCCAAATGTAAGCGCTTCAATCTGTACAGATGAAGAAGATGCTTCATCGAGGGATATGGATTCTAAACCATCCTCAACAGAAATTGGTGTCTCAAGAAGATCGAGTATTCGTGTAGTCGAAGCCATTGCACGCTGATAGAGGTCAAAAGTCTCTCCTAATCTAGTAAGAGGCCAAAGAAGACGCTGTGTCATAAACACAAGAACAGAGTATGCACCCACTGCGAGTTTATCTTCAAGGGTAATCCAACCACCGAGTAATAGGGTGGCTGTGAATCCAACAAGGATTGCCATGCGGATTAGAGGGACGAAGGCTGCAGACAACCGAATAGCCCTTCGATTTGCTTCCTTGTATTCCTCTGAGATGCCCTTAATCCGTGAAGCCTCATGCTCCTCCGCAGTAAACGACTGAATTGTCGTCATACCAGACAAGTCGTTCTCTAGAAGTGCGTTAATTCGTCCGGCTGCGGCTCTAACCTCAGCATATCGTGGTTCAAGGCTGCGCTGATACCGAAATGATCCCCATATGATAATTGGAATTGGTAGAACTGCAAAAAGAGCAACTTGCCAAGAGATTAGTATGAATACTGCACCGACTATCAAAACAGTAGTAGTTACTTGTAGAAGGTCATTCGCACCCTTGTCTAGAAACCGCTCCAATTGGTTGATGTCATCATTCATCACGGCCATCAAGTCGCCTTTCTGACGTTCATCAAACCACCCCATACCCTGTTTCAAGACATGCTCAAAGGTATTCTGTCGAAACTCATGTTGTACTGTCTGAGCAAGATTGCGCCACAAGATACCATAGAGATATTCGAACACAGATTCTAAGCCCCAAATTAGGAAAGTCGCGATAGAGAGGGCAATCAACTGATGCCAGGGGTCGATGAGTCCCCAACCAGCAAGGAGAGAGTCCTCTCTTTCGACGACGACATCTACTGCAACACCGATAAGAAGTGGAGGCGCAAGATCCCAGATTTTATTCAAAATTGAGCAGATTGAAGCCAGACGAACAGTGGTAGAATGTGGACGAACAGCCTTCAAAAGACGAAGAAACGGACTGACTCGTTCCCCCGTCATGAACGGGTGAAGATACTCTCATACAAAATCGAACGGTTCACTCCGACGACCAATCTCGAAGAATTTCATCATGGTGCTCATCGAGAGAAGGAATCAAGCCGTTAGCAGATGCAGGAGTCGCAGACATGAAGCGAAGGGCATTTGCAACAGAAGAAGAACCATCGGGAAGTTCCCAAATCGCTCCACGTGCATTGGCTTGATCATCTTGGAAGGCTTCTCCAATCGAATGGATCGGAGCGCAGGGGACGCCGCGTTCCTTCAACTGAACTAGCCAATCCTCGATAGGTCTCTGAAGGAATACTTTGGCAAGTGAGGAAATAATCTCGCTACGGTGTTTCAGGCGTCCAGCATTCGTATCAAAGGGTGATTGACAGAGGTCAACCCGATCAACCATCTCGCATACTATTCGGTATTGAGTATCGTTACCTGTTGCCAAGATGAACCAGCCATTGGATCCTTCAAACGCCTGATAGGGGACAATATTCGGATGAGCATGCCCCATACGGCCAGGAGAATCGCCAGTTGCCAACCAATTCTGCGCCTGATTCACCATCGACATCAAGGCGACATCAAAGAGACTCAAATCGATCCACTGGCCATTTCCCGTACGCTCCCTATGGTGTAATGCAGCGAGAATTCCTGAAACAGCTGTCCAGCCTGTCAAAACATCAATCCAAGCGACACCTACCTTGACAGGTGGTCCATTTTCAATACCTGTAATCGACATCAAACCACTCATCCCTTGTAGAGCGACATCATAACCTGCTTCCTTCGCTCTTGGTCCGGATTGACCAAAACCGGTAATGGAACAGATGATGAGTCCCGGTTGTTCCTCCATCAATTGCTCTGGATCAAGACCCATTCTAGCCAATGTACCCACACGGAAGTTCTCAACGAGAACATCGGCTTGGGCGATTAGTGTTCGTATTTTAACAACGTCATCAGTATTCTTCAGATCTAGAACAATACTGCGTTTACCTCGATTACAGGAGGCGAAATATGCTGAAGTTGAAGAATCCTCGATATTGACGAATGGAGGGCCCCAGTTCCTTGTATCATCACCCCATGCAGATTCAACCTTGACAACATCTGCTCCGAAATCACTCAGCACCTGGGTCGCAAATGGACCGGCAAGAATTCTGCTTAAATCAAGGACACGGAGACCTTCTAGAGCCCGAAGCATGAATCTGATTCAACAACACGGTTCTTTGCTGATTGCTCTTTCAACCACTAACCCATACCCTAGAACTCTCCCAAGGTAAACCGAGCAGAATCCCAATCTCTGTAAGCACAACATAGTTCAGGAAAAGATACAATGTAATTGAGGTTGTTAAGATTAGTAATGTGGTATTGATTACTTTTCGACGTTGCCTTAGCGCATCGTCTAAGGTACATATCCCCCGATTACGGAAGTAAATCACAATACCTCCAACGAGTAAGAGGAAGGAAATACAGAGGAGAGTAGGTCGAAACCAGCCCCAACCGTCCAACCCCCAATACAATGTATCAGACAAAGAGGCGGCGGCGGATACTGAGGCGAGACCAAAGAGAACAAGGACGACACTTGGAAGACAACACATGGTTGCAAGGAGCGCGGGAAGGCCAATGACAGTGAGGAGGGACCTGCGGCTCTCCTCAATCTCATCCTCCATACTTTGATTCAGTTGCACCCAGATTTGAACCCCTGCTTGAATCCCGCAAGGAAGTTCGCGATTTCTGTTCATGGAAATCCACAAATCGAGCAATTGAAAACAACGGGATTGTCGAAATCAGAAGAGCAGGTTCTACTGGACTGAACAAGATTGAACCGATTGCACCGAACCATGTGGTAACCAAGACCATTCGAGTAAGGAATGGTACATTCCTTGAACCTCGACCAAGGACATACCACGACCATCCTCGAGTCCAAAGGCCGAACAATAACATCAAGGACACGCGAGGAAGGAAACTACGGATCCTAATACCAGATGTCTCGTTAGAATATACTGAACGAACAGGCACCTCAGAAACCGAAATAGAATTCTGTGCCAGATTCAGTGCCCACCAATTTGGATATCCATAGCCTGTCCAATTCCCAAGTTCCGGGACTTCATCCATTATCGAGAGACGAGTCGCTGTGTACCCGCACTGTGGATCACCCCACCTCCAACCTGTCGCAAGTGAGGTAAGAACGGAAAGTAAACGGCTCGCCCATCGTCGGACACTAGGCATATTCTTCAGACCTGATGAATGACGGAATCGATTTCCTTTGACATGATCAGAATTCTCCAATCCTGTAACAAGGGACGGTAGATCTCTCGGGTCCATCTGACCATCACCGGCCATAACTATGAATGCCCAATCCTCAGGATTGCCCACTAAGGAACTGAGTTTCTTAACTCCGCTCAAAATTGCAGCTCCGACGCCACGCCCACCACCATCAACAAGGGCAATATGCTCGCAAGCGTCTCTGCATTGATCCAACGCATTTGATGCAACTGAGGCAGTATCATCGACTGATGCATCATCAATTACAATGATTGCCTGAACTTCAGATGGGACCGATAGGATGCTTGCTTCGATATGGTCCTCCTCATCCCTTGCCGGCATGATAACGGCGAGATTCATAGTTCGACATCTGGACACGGATGATGGCTCTTGTGCCAAACCGATGAATTCGAAGTCACGTAGCATTTTCCTCCGAACGATTCATGTCGTCCATACAACGGAGGCATCCCGTGGACATCTGCTACATCGTCAGGAATCAGGCCCTGAGGATTGGGTCAGCCGTGACTCGTGCACTAGAATTCACTGATTCCGTATTCGTCATACAACTAGAGGAAGATGAGCAAGAACGGTACATTGCCGAGAAACTAGGTGCAGTCGTGTACAATCATGAGGGATGGACTACCGCACCAGACATCGCTAAAACCCTACAAGATATCCTTCTTGATACACAATCGATTATCATATCATTAGACAATGATTGGAGACTATCTGAACTTCCAGCCTTGTATACCAGCGCAAGGACAGCTCCCGATGTACTCCTCGCTGTAAAACGACAAACTGATTCACAAGACGAAAAATCAGGTTCAAAGATTCTAGAAGCCGATGCATACGCATATTCCGAGGTCACCATACAGCATTCAATCTGTTCCAAGGAGGGCTTGGCACAAATTGCCCTTCAAGACAGGAATAACACACCAGGTGATCTAACACGAGACCTTCGTGTCCTTGTTGTAGAAGTTACACCTAAGCGTCAAACAACTTCTCAGCAGTCGCTTACTACTATCAGTGGATTCTCTCGACTACTCTACTGGATGCTTGAATCAAGACATCCATTGATTCTGTTTGGAATTCCTGGTGCCCTATTTTTCTGGGTTGGTTTCCAAATGGCTGACTCGCTTGTCGACATAGGTGGACCTCACGATACGGTCGGTGTAGGTGTAGCCCTAGCGGCCTTTGTTACAACCTTCATCGGTGTTTTCGCAATCACAGCAAGCATGATTCTCTTCGTACTATCAAAGCAGGTGGAACGAATCCAAGCAGAATTCACTGTAACTCTGGAATCATGAATCAGGGAGTTACTCGGCGCGAAGTTCGCGGAAAGGGGATTACTTCGCGTATGTGAGATGCTCCAGCGAGCCAACTAACGACACGGTCTACACCTAAGCCGAAGCCGCCGTGAGGGACTCCTCCATATGACCGGACATCGATGTAGAATTGGTAAGGGTCTCGAGGAGTGCCTTCTTCGTCGATTCGCTCAAGAATTTCTTTCTCAGACCACGTGCGCTCACCTCCGCCGATAATCTCCCCGTAACCTTCGGGTGCGAGTAAATCATGACAAAGTACGTAGTTAGCATCATCAGGATCTACTCGATGATAAAACGGCTTGGCGATCTTCGGATAATGCGTTAGGAAGTGTGGGACATCAAAATCCTGAGTGAGAACCTTCTCCTTCGAGTAATCAAGATCTTGCCCCCATTCAACATCAACTTTCAACTCCTGAAGGCGTTCAATAGCCTCATCGTAACGCATCCTAGGGTATGG
>DAFJ01000082.1 GCA_002497905.1 Euryarchaeota archaeon UBA251 | reverse complement strand
GCGCAGACAGGCCATTCTGTGCCGAGAGGTTCTGTGACCTCTGGTCGGAATATGCCTGCTCCACCGAGTTCTAACCAGATTCCCCTCCACTTGACTTCGATTTCAAGAGAGGGTTCAGTGTAAGGGAAATACGCCGGACGTACCCTGACATCGGGATATCCCATCTTTGCGTAGAATGTCTTGAGCGTGGTTACAAGCATCGGAAGGCTCGCATCAGGTTCGTGGATAATCCCCTCAATTTGATGGAACTCAGGGAGGTGGGACTTGTCAATTGCCTCTTGTCGGAATACTCGACCGATACCGAATACTCGACAGGCATCGTTTGGTTTGTCAGCAAGATGCTTCACCGTATTGACAGTCGTGTGTGTGCGGAGTAACCCCTTCTTTGCCTCCTCGCGATCAAATTTACCACCCCAACCTGTGCTTCCAGTATCTCCTCCATTCTCGTGGACTTTGGCCCATAGGTCCAACCAATGTTCTTCGATTGGAAGTTTCTCTGGGTCTTCAAGGTAGAATGTATCCTGCATTGCACGAGCTGGATGCGTCTGTGGTATGAATAACGAATCCATGTTCCAACCGGCAGTTCTTACGAAGTCACCTTCAATTTCGGTGAACCCCATCTCAAGGAAGATGGAACGAATACGTTGGATGAGGGATTGCATCGGGTGCGGTCGCCCACCAGCAGGTGTAGGAGCAGGTAGATCGACATCGTAGCGCTTGAATTCAGCCTCTCTCCAATCATCGCCTTGTAACATCTCGGGCGTTAGATCGACAATCTGTGTCATCTCTGTCAATGATTCTGGATCGACATTCCGGCCATCAGCTGAGAGTTGCCAAGTGCGCGTAACAGTCTCGTTGGTTTCGATGATACGCTTCCGTGAACGGAATGCTTCCACCATCTCTGAATCAAGTTCACCTTCGTCGATTCCAGTTTCACCAATGGATTGGATGAATTGATTTCTCTCTTCCAGTGTTGCTTCGATTTCGGATGTGTCGTCCGGGAGTGCAAATGCCCCTCGCTCAAGAGTGATGCCAAGCCGCTTTAGAAGGCCCACGCCCGGACCCGATTCCGACTTCTCAAAAATTTGAGACATAGTAGAAACCATTCTCTGATCCTCAGGCTGATTCAGAATCCATGTGAAGAGTCGAGATTCAAGTAAACCATCATTCAGTGCTTTTCTGCCTTCTTCGCCGAGGGTTATCATTCGTGATGTTGCTTCTTTGATTTCAACCATCCCTGCCTCATTTAGAGCGAGACCCGCACCAGCGACGTGTGCTTGATCAGCCCATTCGCAGGCTTCGAGAAGTTGGTTGAGTGACCAGATGGCCTGAGGGTCGCCGAGCATCGCCCGGAGCATCCTCCGCTCATTGTTCCCAAGTTCGACCATCATTTCTGGGAACCTACTCACGGTCTTGACCGCTTCGCTTCATTCCTCTTCCCAAAGTGTGGTAGAGCAATGTGGGCAGGTGTAGGATGGTGGCTTTCCACCATCGATCCATTCCACCTTGCCACATCCTCCACATTTGATTGTGGATCGGATTGGAGGGTCAAGCAGCGTGTCGATTCGATACATCACACGACCAGCTTCGCGCATGGGTCCTTCTTCCGGTTGCCAAGCTCGCATCGAATCAATATTGACTCGTTCCTCAGGATCAGAACGGAAACCAAGGATTAGTAGAATGATGCCAGCTGTGCCTAGAGGGAATGCGATCATCATCCCGAATGCATCTGGAATTGTGATTGAAATCGCGGCACCTAAAGCAGTGCAAATCCAACCAGTTACGAGAGCATTCGACCGGAAATGCTGGACCAAGTCAAGACCTCCGGCCCAAAGTGGACCATGCTTCTGATATGGCCCTTCCCACACGTTCTGCAGCATGCGTCGGCAGAGAGCATACGCCAATCCTCACTCCTTTCGCCAATGGGACGAGATATACTCCATGTTTCGCAATCTCTTCGCAGAGACTAACGGGGTCTGGGTCGGGAACATGGGCGAAGTATCCATCATTACTTGGATCGAAATGTACTTCTGACGCTGCATCCAAAAGACGTTCTCTACGGATTTCAAGAACTTGACTCTGGGCTGCACGAGTAGCATCCCACATTGTTTCCAAGCCAGAGTCGGTGTGAATCATAGTAACAGCTGCTTGTGGTAATCGGGGTGATCCCGACCATGTCCCGCGACCAGTGTGTACAAACATTGGTACCATGCGGTCCAATAGTCCACGATTGGGATGTGCGAATACAATTGCCCCACATCGTAGGCCATAGATAGTGTGGCTTTTGGAGGTAGAGAAGGCCCAACAGAGAAGGAGATTCTCAGGCCAGTTTTCGATGTGTGGTATGACGGTGTCAGTCCATCCATGAGGCTCATCTGCGTAGAGGGCATAAGCGGTGTCAAGTAGTAGTGTAAATCCCGCATCTGGATTCGCTCGTGCGGCTTCAAGGAAGCAGTTCATCACATCGTTGCGCTCTGTTGAGTTTAAGCTCATTCCTGTCGGATTGTGTGCAGGGTCATTCAGCCAAGCAAGTACACGTCCTTGCGATGTAACCAGATTATCCAATATAGAGGAAAGTGCCACCTTGTCTACAGAGTGACCTGCATCATCAGAATTAGCCACCAGTGGCCAATCTGTGAGTCCTAGTCCACATTCATCGGCAATCGTACGATATGGGCCCCAGTATGTGCTCCTCACCAAGATTGAATCTCCAGGGGAAAGCATGTTTCGTGCACTGAGATACAATGCGCCACAACCACCTGGCGATGCGATTGCTTCAGTGGAGAACCCAACAGATTCCATTTCATCGAGGCGCGGACCGATTGCGAGTCTCCGTGCAGTTTCTCGATAGGTGGGTAGACCTGGTAGGGGGCTGTAGGCTCCCTTGTCAAGATCGGGGAGGCGAGTGATAGCCTCCGCGATGGCAGGATTGAACACGAGTTCGCCATCGTCGTCTAGTAATGCACCAATGGTGCCGTTCACGACATCTTTTCCCTCAGCCGCTGCCTGTTGATAGCGGGCCAGCCATGCATAGATGACATCATCCCCTGCCTTCGCTGCGGCGTGAGGTGGAAGCAGTATCCCAGCCAAGCCAGATTCGTCCTGCATGGGCCGATTTCATCCAATCGGCTCTTGAATGTGGTTCCATTAGGGTTGAAGAGGGGATTGGGTGTCCGCAGGTTACGCCTGCGTGGCCAAGTGGTAAGGCACCTGATTTGTAATCAGGCGATCGGGGGTTCGAATCCCTCCGCAGGCTCCACATTCATTTGCTCGGAAGCATTCAATGTCAGGTGTCCTGTCGGCGCTCCATGGGAGCGAACCGTTTGGATGGGAAGGTTTGCGCCACGAAGGTCGAATCTGCGCTTATTTCTAGGATACGAACTTTGGCAGAGGCTGGCTCCCAACCTCATCTCGCCGTTGTAATTGTGGGCGATGATCCAGCTAGTCATGTCTATGTCCGGTCGAAGGAACGAGCCTGTGAGCGTCTTGGGATTCGAAGCACTCGAATCGATTTACCTGCCGATACTTCCTTCCATGAGGTCTTGGAAACAGTTGACTCGCTGAATCAGGATTCGGATGTGGATGGAATCCTCGTCCAGTCTCCTCTGCCTAGGGGAATGGACGAGTTGGCGATTACGGATCGAATTCTTCCGGAGAAGGATGTCGATGGTTTTCATCCCGTCAATCTCGGTCGTCTCGTTCAAGGTCGACTAGACGGATTGCTTCCATGTACTCCTGCCGGTGTCATGTATCTCCTCAAAGATGCAGAACTGGATCTAACGGGGCTCAAGGCAGTCGTACTTGGCCGGTCACGAATCGTAGGTATGCCAATGGCTCTTCTTCTTGCAGCAAGAGGTGCGGATGCTACGGTTACGGTAGTTCATTCACGTACCACGAACATCAAGGATCACTGCAGAGATGCAGATTTGATTGTCGCCGCCGTTGGTCGCCCGGAGATGGTACGTTCAGAATGGGTGAAACCAGGTGCAATTGTTGTTGATGTCGGAATAAATCGAGTCGATGACTCCTCCATAGATCGCGGTTACCGTCTCTGTGGGGACGTAGAAGAAGATGTCGAATCCATTGCATCTTACATGACTCCAGTTCCAGGGGGAGTTGGTCCAATGACCATTGCGATGCTCATGTCTAACACCGTCCGCGCAGCCGAGATAAGAAAGACATCTTGACACAGACACGATGAATAATCGCATCCTCTTAGGGAACTTGATGGCTGATTCGCGCATCATGGACCCTGTGGTAGTTGCGGGCCTCCGTGCTGCTGATTCTGGATTGGATGATCTTATCGTCTGGCTTGATGAGCAAACTCCTCGGCCTGGACTTGAGAATCTAGGTGAACGCCTCTCTGGTCTATCCATGGATGTGGCTCAATTGCGTTCAAAAATTGCTTCAAACCAAAATGAGTATTGTCGCAATATTCTTGCTCGAACCGATGCTTACGAACTCATAGCGATTCTCTGGACTCCTGGTCAGGATACACCCATTCACGATCATCGTGGTTCTGATTGTGCTTTTGTCATACTCGATGGCCACTCTACCGAGACTATCTACGAACTTGACCAGAATAGTCGTGCCGTACCTGTCTCCAAGCGTATCTATCACCCTGGTGAAGTATGTGCAGCCGATGAGCCTGATATTCATCGAATTTCAAACGATACAGATACTGAACTGTTGAATCTTCATGTGTATACGCCACCATTGGGCGGTTTCAGAATGTATGATGCTGCGGAATGATTAGGCCTTGCGCCAAATCGAATATGTCGATGCATAATCATCGTCTGCACTTGGTTCGCAGCGTTCAACAATTTCTTCCTTCCAAGCCGAACGGTCCCAATCCGGCATGTGCACATCGCCGTTGATATCGGCATGTATTGTGGTCAGATGAATCTCATCGACACGATCGAACATTGCAGCATAGGTGCCTGCACCGCCAATAATCCACGTTTCTTCGCAACCCTCGGCGAAGGAAATTTCCATGGCCTGCCCCGGATAGAATGCTGCTTCTGCTCCATCATCAGTCCAACCGGTCTGTTGTGTGAGTACAATATTGACTCGGTCGTCTAACGGCCGATGGCTGTCAGGAAGAGATTCCCATGTCTTTCGCCCCATGATGACTGCACCTGTGTCGCCTCCGTCACCAGTAGTTAATCGCTTGAATCGGAGCATGTCGCTCTTGACACGCCAAGGAAGGTCCCCATCAATTCCAATTACTCCGTTCTCACTTACAGCAGCAATCAAACAGACCCGCATGAACTCCTGATACCCTTCATGGGCATGAATTACACGGTGCAGCGCAATCTAGTAAACAAGCTGAATATCCGAAGAAGAACTTAGTTCAATTACTCCTGGAGGGCCGCTCCACTTGATTTGGTCATCGGGGACGATTAGAGCTCCATCACCTTCGCTGTGGCCTAGTGTAGCCTTGACTGAAGCGAATGAGCAGTAGATTACGGCATTGGATGTTATTGCTTGCATCATCTCGGTGACTGCCTTAGATTCCGGCCCCATCTCTCGATCCAGTTCCTCGATGTATGATTGGTCTAGAAGACGCGTCCCAGCAGCAGCAAAGAACACACTAAGTTCGTGGCCATCGGCCATTGCTCGTGCCGCACATGCGATTCCAACAATTGTCTTGATAGGGTCGTTCTTTGGTTCTGAAACAAACTTGACGAAGTATTTCTTGCTCATAACCTCCGGAGGTATAGGAGGTTTTTGAGAAGTTTGTAGAGGCGTTCATCCTAGGGTTCAGACACTGATTGGTGCCTTGATATGGGGGTGATGATCATACTCGTGAATCTTGATGTCTTCGTAGGTGAAATCATCAATTGTCTTACAATCTGAATTTAGTTCTAGGTGTGGCCAAGCCTTAGGTTCACGTGAGATTTGTTCTCTCGCCTGATCGAGATGATTCAGGTATAGGTGAGCGTCTCCAATTGTGTGAACGTAGTCACCTGGTTTGAGTCCAGTAACTTGCGCAATCATGCAACATAGGAGCGCATAGGAGGAGATGTTGAATGGCACACCGAGGAATACGTCTGCGGATCTCTGATAGAGGTGAAGAGAGAGTTCTCCGTTAGCGACATAGAACTGGAAGAATGCATGACATGGCATCAGGGCCATGTCATCAAGTTCTCCTACGTTCCATGCATTCACGATGATTCGTCGACTTGTGGGATTCTCCTGAATCATCTCGATTGCATTCTGAAGTTGGTCAATGATGCGTCCATCCTTTGCCTCCCACTTTCGCCATTGTTTGCCATAGACGGGGCCGAGGTCTCCATTTTCATCAGCCCATTCATTCCAGATTCTTACGCCGTTTTCCTGTAGGTAGCGCACATTCGTGTCTCCACTGATGAACCAGAGGAGTTCGTGTATGATTGAAGGCCAGTGGACTCTCTTCGTTGTCACTGCAGGAAAACGTTCGCGTAAATCAAAACGCATTTGATGACCAAAGACAGAGGTGGTACCGGTTCCTGTACGGTCGCTGCGTTCGATACCTTCGTCGAGGATTCGGCGCATTAGTCGCAGGTATTCGTCCATCTTGACCGAGGCAAGACCTCGTTCCGAGGCACTTCAAAGATGCGGCGGTAGCGTTCAAGATTAGGGTGCGCCAAGTGCCTGAATACTGCCCATCAATTGATTGGTAAATCGACGGTAAAGGACGGCTAGATGTTCCTTGCGGACTTCTTCTTCGGAGGAAACAAGGTCGTTTAGTGCAGTATCGTCCATAGCGCCTCCGTTTGGATGAGTAATCCATTCTCTCCAAGTCACAGATTGGCCAACAGATATTGTGAGAGGAGTTTTTCGCCGGAACTTACTCGAACCTGGAGTGAGCATTTCACGGGCACCAAGTAGTGCAATCGGGTGAACTGGTACATCGGGAAAGGTTGCAGCGAGACGAGCGACTCCGGTCTTGCCTCGTTGGAGATAAGGTGGATTTTCCTTCTTTGAGCGGGTTCCTTCAGGGAAAATGCCCATCATACCTCCTTTTTCGAGTACTTCAACGGCTTGAGCGATCCCCTCCTTCCCTCCAGTTTCTCGACGAGTCTCAAGTTGCCCGGTTGTGATCATGACGATTCGGGTAAACCAGTTGGTAAAGTGCTCCGCCTTTGATAGGAAGCGCACAGTTCTACGCGCAGCAACAATCTTCAAGATTGGGTCGACGTGAGAGACATGGTTTCCTGCGAGAATTACAGGTCCACGCTTTGCGAGCCGCTCTGTTCCGCGCGTACTAATCCTGAAAATCGACTTTAGGATTACAGGCCCTATGCGGAGAAGTAGCGAGTAGATTGGAGCAGGGGGGACCCTACTCCCTCCTTGTCGAAGCCCAGTGTCGGAGGAGAGTTTCAACAATGGGTCTCCAACCATGGAGAGTTTTGCAACCCTACCCTTCTTGACGATTGCCCGTTGAGATTGGGCGAGAATACAAAAATGAGAGAATAGACGCTTGTTCCGTGGACAAGTTCAGACTCCCTATAGCAGTCGTCATACTGCTCCTTTTGCCGTTGTTCACTCACACCGTCATTGCGGATGATAGTGAATACCCGTATGATGAAGATGGCTGGTTGACGCGTATCGCAGGTCCAGAGCGATTTGCTCTTGGAGATGAGTTTGGCTGTCAAGGTATGCCAGGCGTCAATCCTTTTGAGGACCCTGATTCAATTGCATCTTGTCGTACATATCTTACTGATCGGGTTCAGGCATCACGTTGGGGGGCTTCGCCAATCACTTTCGGGCTACAGGATGAGTCTCCAGATTCGACTTTGAATCAGAGTTTAGGAGACGCACTAGTCACATCTGGGTTCCATGTCTCAATCGGGCCAAGTATCGGAGATGGGCGAATTGAAGCCATTGATTTCGATGCGGGGTCTCTGGAGAAGAGTGTTGCAAGTATCGAGGCAATTGAGGCAAGTATGGGCGACGGTAATCCTGTAGTGTTGCGGTGGATAGCTGAGTTGGGAGATCTCAACGTCCGTAAAGACCCTGACGCCCTTGCATGGATCGAGACTCAACCGTTTTGGTTCACTACAGCTGGCGAGTACCACACGAGTCAAACATCTGCGTCCATCACTACAACAGGAAGGCCTTCGCATTCTATCATTCTGGATCAACCATCCGTCAATGTGGATGAGTGGTCTACACCTGGTACGAGCGTAATATCGTTAGTGAACTCTACAGAATCTGGTATTCAGGTGGAATCTGTCCGTTGGATGAACGGTACGGATCTTCCTCAGTTGGATGAGATGGACCGGCATCTTCGTGTCGGTTGGAGAATAGTATCCGGGGCGATATATGTTTCAATTGCCCCAGGTGACAAGGTTGAGATTCAATTCGAACAATCGATAGGTGATGTGGAAATCGAAAATGGTGATTTCAACGGTTTGACACCGATGATTGTTATCGGTGAGCATGTAACTGATCTTTTCGAATGGTCATCTGGATTCCAAGATTCATCAATCAGATTCACTTGGCTCATTGAACCACGGCCAGTAGCTCAGATGGACATTATTTTACCCATAATCGCCCTTGTTGTGGGAGTCATCACTGTGTTCCAGATGCGTCGTCTGATTAATCGTGATAATCCGGCTGAATTTACGCATAGTTCCCTATTCGAACAAGAGTAATTCAGCGCTCTCTTGTCTCTACTATCCGAATCCCATTCGCAGCGTAATGTGTTAGGCATCGGTCGAGGAATGAGGTTCCCAAGGCTTCAGGTGGATGGACGCCTGCAGGGACATCAGATTCCAAGAGATGCTCAACAGTAGCACATGTAATTGCACCAGTGGTACGTGCCATCGAGGATCCTTGTTCTCCTCCTTCGTCATCAAGAATCCAGCGACTTTTCCCGTTTCCATCGGCTATTACTTCCATCCAAGTGAATTCACGACGTTTGGAGTCCCATCTCCATGCTTTGAGAAGTTCGCTCTCATCGTATTCGTCGCCAAGTCCAATGAATCGGCCGATGTGCCCTGGCCATCGTACCGTGGCTTCAGTCAAATTTTCCGCATCCACTGTATCAAGGACGGAGCGCAATCCATCGGTCAGGAATGCTTCCATTTCTCCACGTCGTTCAACTTCAAACAGAGTTCTTTCTGAGATTGCAGGTACGATAACAATCTCGTTATCACGTAGGATTCTTGCAGGTCGCGTGTATTCCTCAATGACATCCTGTGGCGAGAATGGAGCCATGTAACTCCAACCATCGTCTGGTTTGACTGGATTGCCTCCAACTCGAACTCGTCCGTTGACTAATCGTCCGTGGCGGCGATTCCCTTCGGCTAGTAGTAGATTGGAGAGGCCCGGAGCGACTCCGACATCGTAGACGAGACGTGCCCCTGTATCCACAGCAGATTCATGATGTTCTCTCGGGTCTTCAGCTGTGAAGGCAAGATCAGCAACGGCCAGACCTTGACGGATTAGATCGGTTCGAATCAGGTCGCCAATACGTCCGGGAAGCGCATTGACAATTACGTCCGGTACATATTCTTCGAACAATTCAATCCTTGCAGGTCCGTGGATACAGGTTACCTTTGAGTCCCGCTCTTTGAGGGCTGAGATGGAGGTGTCAACTCCGATTACATCGTGACCATCGGTGGCTAAACGGTCGGCTACCCAACCGCCTACAAGGCCGGTTCCAAGAACCATGACCTTACCCATAGAACCGCGAACCCTCGGCAGGACTTCATATCCTCGGCGAATTGGGAGCCTGCGGCTGTGACAAGAGAAGCATTCATCCCATCGCGGCTGACCCTCAGTTCGTGGCAGATGACCTTCGCATCGATCCGTGGTCGTCCCAGCAGTCGACAGACTATGCGAGAATTCGTGATGAGTTTGGACTAGGGACAATGGAAGGGCTAGAGATTCCTAATCCCAGTATGCTCCATCGTCGTGGAATTGTCTTTGCACAGAGAGATCTTGAGGTAGTCCTTGATGCTGCACGACGAAAAGATCCATTTGGTGTCCTCACTGGATTGATGCCCTCAGGGCGTATGCACTTGGGTCACAGCATGGTTATTGAGCAGGTTAAGTGGTTTCAATCTCAAGGCGCAGATGTTACGATTGCAGTAGCAGACCTTGAGGCTCATGCAACTCGTGGGATGTCGTTGGAGAAGTGTCGGGAGAATGCATTGAAGGAGTATGTGTGGAACTATGCAGCATTAGGACTTGACCCAGAAAGGACATCCATATACTTCCAGAGTTCACGCCCTATCGTTCAACGCCTTGGTTTCACTCTTGGGAAGCGTACCAATCTTTCAGAGATGGAGTCAATCTATGGTTTCCGTGGAGATACTAATCTTGCTCATGTCCAAGCACCTATGGTGCAAGCGGGTGATATCCTCCATCCTCAACTCGATCAGTATGGGGGATTACGTCCAATTGTAGTGCCAGTTGGCGTGGATCAAGATCCTCACATTCGCCTAACTCGTGATCTCGCAGCGCGTACTAATTGGTTCAATGTCAAACCAAGGAAGGCAGGTGGCCTTTCCATCGGTCTCTCTGTTCAAGATGAAAACAGTGCTAAGCTTGGCGTTGGTGAACGCGGACGTATTGACAGGGATGTTAGGGGCACCATCTTTGATTCAATCCATTCCGCTCTCGAACCCCTCGGATTTGCTGATGTTCTCTCAAATCCAAAGCATGGTTTGATCGAATTGCCAGGGGCTACCTTGAGAGATCGCGGCCCTGTTCGGATGGCTTTACTTGCGCTCGAAAGGAATCTTGGTGGCATGGGGATGTTGCCTCCGTCATCTACATATCATCGATTTGCAATCGGTATGACCGGCGATAAGATGTCGTCAAGTCGACCTGAGACAACGATATTCCTCGATGATGATATTTCAGTAATGGAGAAGAAGGTCAAGCGAGCATTTAGTGGAGGGCAGCCAACGGTTGAGGAACACCGTCGCCTTGGTGGTGACTGCGATAAAGACGTGGCTTTCCAATATCTTCTAACATTCTTTGAGACAGACGACGCAGCACTGGAGGAAATCCGTAGAGCGTATACTTCTGGTGAGATGCTGGCTGGAGAAATCAAAAAGATCTGTATTGATCGAGCAACAGAATGGTTGGGCGATATTGCAGAGAAACGTAGTGCCTTTGAGGACAGAATTGACGACTTCCTCGCGCCTGATGCGCTCTGACTAGTCCTTGCCTACTTCGAACACGGGGATTTCTGGTCCAACGGCGAGTTCATTGATT
>DAFJ01000049.1 GCA_002497905.1 Euryarchaeota archaeon UBA251 | reverse complement strand
ACGGGGCCGACACAAGGCCGCTTAATTCCACTATCGAAGCCGGCGCAGAAATTGCATTGAATGATCTTCAAAGCCGCGAGGCTGAGGTTCGCTCACTAATCAGGGACTTCCTACTATTGGGCGACCAGACCCCTGAGGATATCACAGCATTCATTGAAGATCTAAAACCACGCGGTTTCGCGGTTCAACATTCGATTGTGCGAGATGCTATTCTTGATCTTGTGGCAGAAATGGCAGAGCGGCGAGCAGCAGAGCAAGAGGCACAATCACTCCTCCCTGGATCTTGGCGCGAGAGGCAAGCAATTCGCCGGTTTGAAGAACAACGTAACTCCCTTCTTGATGTTCTTGAAGAAACACTCCTCTCCGCACGAGGCGACATTCCTGCTGCAAGGATGGGATTCGAAAATCATGCCCGCGAGAATGGATTAGACCTTGAACTCCCTGCAATAAGTGGGCGAATACACGCTCTCTTTGACCTCCAAATTTCTCTCAATGAAATGGAAATGAACGTTGACCCAGTTGCAGCACGGCGCGACCGAGCCATTCGTCTCTTACTCCGCAGAGTAGACGAAATTGATGCGACTGCTCGCGCAACTCTTGAACGAATGGAGATGCAAATCGAATCATTAGAGCGCATCGTAGAGACTGTTATTCGCAGAAATAATGGGCAATTCACTTCATTGGAACACTCCCTAATGATTCGATTCCTTGAACGAAGAGGATGGGATGCAAACCATCCTGAGGTCCGCCCACGCCTAATTGCAGCCGCAGGAGCTCTTGCTGTCGAGATGGGCTACATCTCCGAGGATCAAATGCCCACTTTACCTGGACAGATTGCACTCGATCCAGAACGTGTCACCAATGTAGTAGAAACACTGAATGAAGTACTGGAATCATTCGGACGGAAGCCGGCTAGAACGGTGGAAGAACTTGACAATAACGAAGAAGAGGATGTCGACGAGGCAGAAGTTGCCCGACGTACTCTCGATGCTGCAGATGCAGTCCTTGACCGCCTTCGTAAGATGACCGAAGAAGGCGCCTGACTAGTTTACTGTCGCGTGATAGGTCTGGATGACCCGCGTTACGGATTCAATATCACGAATCTCACGGTTCACAAGGTCAGTGAGAATCTGCTCCTTCTGCCGGACAATCGCTTCAAAATCGGCAGGAGTACAGCCCTTTGCGGCACAGATAATCTCTCGGACCTTACTCGGAACACCGGTCTCGACAATCTTGCCTTGGCCTGCATCATACTTCCAGATAGGATTCAGCCGCGGGGTGTCACCTTCCATGCCTGCAATCTCAGCCACCTCTGTGATACGGCGAATGTTCTTGCCACCTACATTCAAACGCGCTTGCATGATAATCAAATCGAGTGCACTGAGCATAATAGCTGGAACTGCCATTGGGGGATTGACAAGACGCTTGACCGTCTCGTTCGCTGTATTGGCGTGAAGGCTCCCGAATGAGCCATCGTGACCAGTATTCATCGCCATGAGTAAAGTTGCAGCTTCCGGACCGCGAACCTCTCCGACAATCACGCGATCTGGGCGCATCCTAAGGCTTGACTTCAGGCAATCGTTCATGTCAATCTCAGAAGTACCGTCCGGACGATGTGCGCGAGTTTCCATTCGCAGCCAGTGATCGTGGTGAATAGAGAGTTCAGCAGTATCCTCTACAGAAAGGACACGATCAGACCATGGAACAAACATCCCAAGGCAATTCAACGTGGTGGTCTTACCCGAACCAGTGCCTCCAGCGATGACGAAATTTGCAGGCTTGGCACCCATGCCATCAACCCAAGTCCAAAACATTGCAGCGAGACGAGGTGAAACAGTTCCCCAACGAATGAGGTCCACAATAGTGATTGGATCTTCACGGAACTTTCGAATTGTGAGTGTTGGCCCGTCAGGAGATACTGGAGGGATGGTGCCATTGACGCGAGAACCATCAGGCAGACGGCCATCGAAAATCGGAACCATACCTGGACCATCGCCCAAAGGAACGTCAGTGAATGAGGCGATATTCTTTGAAATCTGAATGCCTTCTTCATCCTCAACCCAGATGTTGGTCCGGCACATTCCATGCTTGCGATGAGCAATCTTCACGCATTGCTTCCCACCATTGTACATCACTTCCTCAAGATCATCATCATCGAGAAGAACCTGTAGCACACCGTAGGGGTTTGCAGCAATCTGTCCATTAAATTCGTAAAATGGCGTAGGGTGCCCTTCTTCACTGTAGATGATGACGTCGCCGTATTGATCAATAATATCTGCCATGTTATTCCCTCAAAATAGATTCCCTGCGACCAAATAGACGCCTTGGAAAAGAACGGTCGAGATTAACATCCCCAGTGGAGCAGTCCACATATACTGACCCAATCTATCGAGCATACGACCACTAATCACCACAGTTACACCAGTAGCTGCTGCTGAAAAGATGTAGAGGGCATTCAAGGTTGAACCCAACGGGTAACCTGTAGATGGTCCTGCAAATACGCCGACAATGAACCCAGTAATCACTGGAAGCATCAGTGCCATGAGGATAATCATGGTAAATGCCTGACCGAACACCTTCTCCTCTTTCATGCGAAGAAGAGTGTTGAGTTTCTCGTACTCAATGCTCATCCGATAGGTGACATCCTGAAGCGGGGCGTTCTGTTCGAGCGCGGCATCTAGCAGATTTACCACACGCTGAACCATAGTGCTCCTAGTCTCAATTGCGAAACGGGCCAGAGCTGCACTGAATGAAGTGGCTTGAGCCCGTTCAAGAGCGACATCGAGTAACTTTCCTGCCTCATCGTTTCTGGATTTTGCGACGTCAGCGAATGCCTGTTCAAGTCCAAGTCCTGCGCCTAGTTCAGCGGAAATCAACTCCAACATCTCAGGAAGAGCACGCTCAATGCTACGACGACGACTATGCTCACGCATCAATGGGATTGCTCCGCCTAAGCAGATGATGGAAAGAGGAAGCAGGATAATTGCAGCCGGATTGTCGTTAAGACGCTCCATCAATTGCCAAATCATATCCTCACCTCTTCTCATACTCCAGGATCCTTCGTATGTGCCTTGAGGCCAATCAGGGCCATTATGACTACAGAAATTGTGTAACCTGCCATCGAAATCATGTTTGCGGTGGCGGGTGAAGGTGCAGTAATACCTGCAACTGGGACTGTGAATAAGTAAGGCATGACTGCGACCAATGGCAGCATAATCGGTCCAAGCATACCAACGGTGAGTAGACCTGTAGGCATTCCTTCGAGAGCTTCGATGTACTTCTCAATCCGCTCAGTACGCTCCTCCTCTTCACGATCGGCTTGACGACGTAGATCCTCAATGAGGTCGGTGTTTGAAGTCACATTCGTTTTCAGAGTGTTAAGAAGGCGCTTGTACCCAGTGGACTTCGTCCGAGTAGCCGCCTTTGTCAGTTCATCTTCAAGGCGACGCCCATCATTGACACCCTTCATGATTCGTTCCATGTCGGTGCTGATTGCCCCGTAGCCACCTCGAGCGAGATTAATCAGGACTGATTCAAGACCGATACCTGCTCCAAGGAGGACGTCAAATGCACGCAATGCAGCGAGAAGATCTCGTTCTTCGGATTCCATACTCAAGCCTCCGCATCCTCAACTAACACCAATCGGATGATTTGTGTGTCAGAATCATAGTCCAACTCCTGAACAGCCACAAGCATCTCACGGTCGAGGAATGGATCGATGAAGGCGGGCTGTCCTGCACGGAAAAGTCCCTCAAGAACCTGGTAACCAGCTGTGTCAACCTTCAGAGCCAAGGTGTAAACAGCGGATTCCGAACCTTCGTCTCGAAGGTCGTCACCCTCGCCTCCACGAACCAGCGTTCGTTCGATTCGTCGCTTGATATTGACATGTACGGTACAGTTCTCCAACTGCATCCATTCACCCTCATTGGCGCGGATAAAGCAAGAGATGCCAGTCATTGTAACCCATCCTGAACAGGGCACGTGGGGGGATGAAGGTATCGCCGCGACTCCAATCAAAGGAGGTTGAAGTAACCGAAGGTCTCCTCTACAATCAACGCATCCACATCTCTCAAGTCATCGATGACCTCCTCGGCTGCCAGACGTCCGACGCCTATGTCAAGACAAGATCGAATCAAGGTATCATAGTCGACTGGTTCACTTGCTGAACCAAGAACATCAAGGACACATGACTTGGCCATCATCTTCGCATCTTCTTCGCTTGTCTCACTCAAATCGATTACAGGGGGTTGCGCTGGTGCAGGCTCAGTCGCATCTGCCTCAGGGATTGCCTGCTTTGGCGGAGGTGTTCCTTCACCCATACTAATTGCATGCATGACTGCGAGTTCGTAAGCAGAAATATCCACATCTCCGTAATGTGAACGTGCTCGAATCATACCATCGATAAGATCCGCTGGGATACCTGCATTACGATACGCTCCAGCATCCGCATCCAATTCCTTCGCTCTACGATGAGCATCAATCCGCCGCATCGTAGAATCCGCAGTTCGGGCCAACCAAGTATGGTAGCGCTTGGAATCTATCTCGCGGAATGCCTCAACTCTGATGCTGGTGAATACACCGCCATCCTCGGTCTCATAGTGGCGCGAGCGGCCAAGCATTAGCATCAAGAATCTATCACCGCGTTCAAACTTCGCAAGAACCTCCTCGGCATCAGCATGAAGTTCAGGATTGAATGGCGCTACATCGAACATATGCAAACCGGATGGATCACGTAGACGACCGCGGTATCCTGGACCACTTTCCGTATCCCTTCGCTCCATACTATCGATTACTCCTGCAACGAGCATCCTCGAGGTCTTCGCCCCAAGTTTAGTCACAATGAATGAGGGGTCAAACTCCCCTTGACCGATAATCGGAAGAGACGATTGTGAGAACTCTACAGAAAACATACGTAGAGCTGGTTGACGCATCCTTGAACCACCCATACTCACAATACCACCCCCCAATCAGCACGGACCTTGGCGGCGAGAACGGAAGGGTCCGAGTCCTCGATTATGGCTGAGTCCGACATTATCATCACACCCCTGTCATCAACGATACCTCGGCCCTTGATTCGCATGCGTTCGCCAAACCATCGCTCTCGAAGACCTTTCAGGAATTCTGCACGCCCTTCGTCCTCTATTCGTTGACGTATCTCATCCATAGTCTCACCAGTTAGAGCCTCGGTAGGTCCACGGCCAAGTAGAAGATTAGCAGTTGCAACTCCGTCGTCAATTACGAAACGGAAACGAAGATCATCCACGCCTTCGACAACATCATGGTCGGCACAAACACCGTCACGAAGGACACGCCGACATTCAGGACATCGCTGAATAATTCCACAATCGTCTCTGATGACTAGAATATCTCCTGCGGTAGAGATGCCATCACGCGAACCACCCTGAGCGAGTTCCCACAGGTGAAGTTCGACTACATGTTCAGCCGGGTCAATCTTCCCCCACGAAGGTTCTCCAAGAGATTCAATTTGAGATGCCTGATCAACAGTGATGTCGGGAGTACCTTGCCATGCACGAATGCGCGCATCCTTGACTAGTATGGCTTCACCCGGAACTAAATCAATCGGCTCCCATACAGTCATTTTACAACGCCCACTTGGATCTAGGACTCGAACACTCAGAAGGCTCTTCTCTTCCCCCTCACGTGTGAAGGTGCGAGTCTCCATGGATTCAATCTGAACAACGACAGATACATCTCGCATCCCATCACGAATATCTGCAATGGTCATTCGAGAAGTAGTCTCAAGTTCTGATATCTCTGGGAAAGCAGCATCACGGAATACCTCGATGCTAGTTCGATCACTGAAGTTCAATTCAGGCGTATCTCGGAAGCGGCGTACAGTTACCCCTTCGAAGCGAAGGAGTTCACCAACCTCATGATTGAAGGAGCCCCAACATAGGAAGCTCATCTGCCCTGTAGAGTCTGCCAGTTTACCACGAACAACATCGATTGTCCCGCTGCCGTCTCTCTTGGTAATAGCATCTGGACGGACTGCAATCACACGAGCCACGATAGATACCGGGCCCTCCATAGTAGAGGCGACTGAGAGATCTACTGGCTCTGAAGTAGGCAATGGATTTGCCCCCCCTTCCTGCAATACTACTACACGACTACTTTGGTTCACATTCAGGGAGCGTTTGCCCTTGTACTCGTTTACAGAGACGCCCTCAAGCCGAACAATCGCCCCAGGGCGTAAATTCTCACCATTATTGCCCCAATCCTTGTAGTCCCAACGAACGCTATCCTTGCCATCAAACGGTGAATCCTCAATCCAGCCGAATGCAATCTGACGTTCCTCGCCTCGAACCATCTGGGATCTCGGCGTATAACTGACGACGCGGACTTCGATTGTAATATCACGATCATTCGCTCCGAGTTCTTCGAAACTCTTCACGGTACGGCCAACGGGCGCGGATGCAGGAGTAGGCATCGATACCTCTGCATTCGCGGACTTGAACCGGTTCATGATAGACCGTAGCGCATCACCTGGTTCAATGCGAAACTGTTCCTCATACTTCTGGAACTCCGCCCTCACCTCATCTACATCGGCATCAGGAATCTCATCAGTTACTTGCTTGACAAATGGGTCATAATCAGTCATGTCGTTCTCTCCTCAAGCGAGGATGAACGTCAACAGCCTCGAACGACGAGCCAGGTCCTGTGAAATGCACAGGAGGGATGGCTCGGCGCGTGGTTGAGGTAGTCGGAACACCACATCGCCTCCAGTTCTATGGCCTCAACGGTGACGGTAGTTAAACACAACCCGTTGTCTTCGAAATGCTCTCAATCGGACCGGTGACCTCTTGACGGTTGAAGGACACGTCTGGCCTGATGAGGAAGCCGTTCCGGTTCGAAGGTGTCGAGGTCGAGGCAGGCACCGCTGTCAGAATACCTGTGCAATTCGGCCTCGATCCTTTAGGACGTCAATTGGAGATTCCAGTCCATATTCTACACGGATTAGAGGACGGACCAATCCTCGGCATCACCTCAACGATTCATGGTGATGAACTCAATGGTGTGACAATTATCCGGCACCTCCTTCACGGAATGGACCTGAACCCTGGCACTAAAGACGACCTTGTCACTCCTGAGACATTGTCTGGAACTCTGATAGTGGTCCCAGTATGCAATCCAGAAGCTGTAATCATCCACTCACGCCGTTCCAGCGATGGTCGAGATCTGAATCGTTGCTTTCCAGGTACAAAGACAGGCACCCATTCATCCCGACTAGCGCACACTCTTTTCCATCGTATTGTGACGCGCTGTGATTACCTAATCGATCTGCACACTGCACCTTCAGAACGTACAAACGCTCCTCATGTGAGAGCCGATTGTGATGACTCGAAAAGCAAGGAGCTAGCCCGTGCTTTTGGCACACCAATAGTACTACACTCAATAGGCCCCGCTGGATCCCTAAGACGATGCTCAACTCAAGAAGGAATACATGCAGTCCTACTCGAAGCAGGTACTGCAAATGTATTCGAGGGCGGCGCCATAACTGCAGGTGTTCGAGGCATCATGAATATCCTCGTTCATCTGGAAATGATTCAAGGAACTATACGGAAACCAGATTGGAGATTAATCGTACGAACCTCGCAATGGATTCGGTCACCACGTGGCGGTATGCTTCACCCACTGATTCAGGTCGGAGAACTGGTTGACGAAGCACAACCCATCGCACAGATTAGCAACCCCTTGAGTGGAGAAGTTGAGGAAATACTGAGCCCACTTTGTGGTGTGGCCGTAGGTCTCGCAACTGCACCCCTTCTTCGAGCAGGAGAACCTGTGGCAAACATCGCCTCAGTCAACAAGAAACGGATGAGAAAACGGATCAAAGATTCACCGATGACTGGTTGGAAATTCGAAGACGTTGCGGAGACACTGGAAGATATCGCTGAGGATGCTGACGGCCTCCCTATCGATGAACAGCCGGAAGACTGAGGATTCCTCCATGCACCTGCCCTACTTCGGATACGGTTCCAATCTAAACGAAGATGATTGGAATCAAAATTCAAGCAGAACCGCTTGGCGTAAGACGCTCATTCCAATCGAAGGTGCCCACCTATTGGATTATGCACCAATCTACCACTACTATTCTAGCACACGAAATGGAGGGGCACTGGATGTATTACCGAGACTGGGAGCAAGTACTACAGGGATGCTATTTGAGATACAAGATGGAGAACTCACAACCCTAAACAAAAAGGAAGGATACCCAAATGCCTACCACCATAACCGAGTTTTTGTTCAGACAAAAAACGGTGACATCATTGAAGCACTAACCTACACCGTCAACGATAACCGTAGAGAAGACAAGTTCGTGCAACCCCCGGATGACTATGTTCAAGCAGTCCATGAGGGATTAACTCGGTTCGGACTGAATCCAGATGCACAAAATACCGCTTCTAGAGGTGAAAATGATGCAGGAATTTGTGACTACATCTTCGTCTATGGCACATTGCGAGAAGGTGAGGAACGAGCGCCATTGATGATTAAGAATCGGATTAGTCCATGGGTTGCAGGAACTGTACAGGGAGAACTGAGAAACCTAGGATTATATCCTGCCCTCATTCAAGGCAATGACTGCGTTCATGGAGAACTGCATCAATACGCGCAGATTGGCGAAGTTCTCGAACGGCTAGATCGGATAGAGGGACATAAGAGCGTTGGAAATCCAGACAACTTGTATGACCGTATCCTAATCAATGTCACGACAGCTTCGGGAATTGTCCAAGCCTGGACCTACCGCATGTGCGAACTGGCCGGCTCTCGGATTGAATCCGGAGATTGGAAGAGACGATGAACGACCTTATGCAGTTAAAATCTCAGTGAGGCGCATGGAGGAGGTACGAATTGGCATCGTGACCGTGTCGGACCGCGCCAGTGAAGGTATCTACGAAGATCTCTCTGGGCCTGAAATCCATCGAATTCTCGAAGAGATTTTGATTACAAAATGGGAGCCTATCCAACGAATTATACCCGATGAACGAGAAGTGATTGAATCTACACTCATCTCTCTATGCGACACTGAAGGATGTACCCTTATCGTCACGACCGGAGGCACCGGGCCTTCTCCGCGAGATGTAACACCTGAAGCGACTGAAGCTGTATGCGATAGAATGATGCCCGGATATGGGGAACTAATGCGAGCCATCTCACTTCGTCATGTGCCCACTGCAGTCCTATCTCGTCAAACTGCAGGACTTCGTGGGATCTGTCTCATCGTAAACTTACCAGGCTCCCCCAAGGCGATTAGCGAGACACTGCCCCACCTGTTTGAATCAATTCCCGCATGTATTGATCTGATGGGCGGACCGTTCATCGATACCGATCCGGAACATGTGGTCGCCTTCCGTCCGAATCATCGTTGAAGACAGCCAAAGGATTCAACACCGGAGTACCGAAGCGGAACCCATGGCGAAACTGAAGAGCGGATTCGAGCCCACCCGTGCACAAGATGAACTACGTGAAATCGAAGTCAAACTGGACTTCACCAAAAACGCACTTGCCTCCG
>DAFJ01000071.1:4195-13873 GCA_002497905.1 Euryarchaeota archaeon UBA251 | reverse complement strand
GCATTACTTGACGAGGTCAATGAGATTCGCGATGAATTGAATCAGCAACGTCTTGAGGCTGAGAAGTGGATTACAGATCATAATGAGTCTGTTCGAAAGGCACGCAAGACTCCTGATAAAGACAAGGACCTTGCCGAATCGCTCACCGATATGTTGCTTTCTGGCGGCAGTGTTACTTTGGGTGGCACTCGTCCTGACGAGGGTCAGTCCCTCTCTAATCGTGGAAAGAAGCGACGTAGGCGTTCAGCAGGTGGCGGCCGACGAGCCGGTAACTGACTTCTCATTCCCCTTATTTTGAGGTGAATTATGAATATATCAGGATATCCTGTTATGCGTATGCTACAAATAGGGTGATAGTGGGGCGTTCCTTCAATGGCAGCCGACAACAGGGAGCGGAGTTACGACCGTTCTTGGGACGAGATTGAGGATATGCTTGATTTGGCGAATGAGCGTGCAATTGAGTGGAGATCCTGGTTCGAGGAGTGCAAGAATAATGGCGATCGTGAAGGTATGAAGGAGGCCGCTCGGAATTACAAAGCGTTGGAAGGCGTCGTTAAGACGCTTAAGTGGGTACTCGGTGAAAGGGGTGTAGATCACCCCTTGGAATGATTACCAGCCACGCTTCTCCATATGTACATCCAAGGTCTCAATCTCTAGGCCTGGCATCGCTTCGCCAATCATCTGGCAAGCTTCGGCCACCTTTCCAGCGTCTGCATGGTGGTGTGCAGCTAGAACTATTGCTTCTGCAGTACGTTCAGGATCTGAGGACTTGAAAATCCCAGAACCCACGAATATCCCATCCATGCCATGGCGCATCATCAGTGCCGCATCGGCGGGAGTCGCAATCCCTCCTGCGGAGAAGGTCACGACAGGTAAGCGTTGATTTCGGGCAATCAAATCCAGCACATGATCAACTTCCGACTTGACTTCATCAAAGGTCCCAAAGGGTGTATTTTCAAGGGTTAAATCCTGTAGAAACGAATTCTGCTCTATCCGATGAAATGGCTGCATTATCGCTTCAGAAACTGCTTCAATTGAACCAGGTTCACGTGAGATATGAGCCATTTCAGCATTCAGTAGGCGTGCATGCTGTACGGCCGATACGACGTTCCCAGTGCCCGCTTCGCCTTTGGTACGCATCATAGCTGCACCTTCGACGATGCGACGCACTGCTTCCCCCATGTTTGTACAACCGCAGACAAATGGGACTGTGAAGTCACTCTTTGGTATGTGGAAAAAAGGATCCGCAGGAGTAAGTACCTCGGATTCGTCAATCATGTCGACACCGAGACTTTCCAGCACTCGTGCTTCATCTTCATGGCCAATACGGGCCTTCGCCATTACAGGAATCGAAGTGGTCTCGATAATTCCCTGAATCATGTCTGGATGGCTCATACGTGCAACTCCTCCTGTTGCTCGAATATCAGCAGGAACGCGCTCAAGTGCCATCACTGCGGTTGCACCTGCCGCTTCTGCGATGTGAGCCTCTTCTGGTGTGACGACATCCATGATGACGCCTCCTTCCTGCATTTGGGCGAACCCTCGTTTGATGAGTTCGGTTCCATGGGTGAGTGTTGAGATGTCGACCATGTGTAACCCTCTAGTCACCTAATGATGAATGTATAGTTCACTCCATAGAGTGATATTATCGAATAATCAATTGTCAGCAAGGACTGGAGATTCCCCAGTGGCAACATCTAGTTCAGGAGATTCTTCTTCATTCCGATCAATCCATCCTTCTTCCTCATCCGGGATATCAGCATCAGCATAGATGGCATCTACGGGGCATTCTGAGACACAGGCTGCACAATCGATACACTCATCTGGATCGATTACAAGGTAATTTTCACTCTCTCGAAAGGCATCTACAGGACAAACTGCAACACAATCTTGGTATTTGTGGTCAACGCACGCACTCGTGACTACATGGGGCATACCTTGTCGTTGGATATTTGGCATTTAATACCTTGTCAACATATATATAGTTTAGGCTTGCCTAAACTAATCAAAAGTTATCTCAGTATAACGTTTAAGCCGTTTTTTCTATATTTCATTTAATTTGGTTATTTCATGGCTTATTCTGTACTTATTGCACTGTAATCCCAATTGTTACGTTGGGCTTGGTCATATGCTCGTTGTAGTACATTTTTTGCTTCCTCTAGCACATCTTGGCCAGGATATACTTCGATTTTGATCTCTCCTTTGATACATGGTAGCCTACGTCTAGGGTCAGTAATTTTCACGATGCCACAGCAAAGGTCAGCGAGACTCAATCTAAGGTGAAAGACGTTGTTTTCATCGATGCGTAAGGATACATCTTCATCCATGAGTTCACGAAGTGTCTTGGCCCCCATCCTTGCTAATGATTCACGACTTTTGGCTTTCTTCCGCGTTCTACGCTCAAATTCAACTTGTGGAGACCCATGCCAAGATCGGCCGACATCCTCCTTCGATTCTAGGCCTTCTCCTGTGAGATTATCAAGTGCCTGTCGGACGATTTTAATGTCATCAAGGCCGCTGCTGTGTACCCTCCAAAGGACGCTTAGTAATCCCATGTCTACGTCTCAGAGTGGACGGGATATCACCTTGACCGATGAGAGATGGGCTGGCATGCGTTTTTTCCACTCATAGGGCTGTGTTCATATATTCGGGGCAGGTCGCCGACGGTGCAGACGGGTATCCCCCGGACCTAATTGGAGAATTTCACATGGCGGCGAAGAGTGCGAAGGCCCGTACGGCGGCCCGTAAGCAGAGGGATAAGTGGAAGGCTAAGCGATGGTATACCATCCGTGCTCCGAGATCTCCTCATAGCTTCAAGGTCATCGGAGAGACCCTTGCCGAGGCCCCGGAGAATGTTATCGGCCGTATTTACGAGATTACCCAGAACGAACTAGATGGTGATTTCACCCGCATGCATGTCAAACTCCGCTTCCGTGTCAATGAGACACTGAGCCAAGATGCTCTTACAGAATTCATTGGCCATGAAGTTCAGCGTGATCATTTTCGCAGGCAGATTCGTAGAAACCGTGGTAAGGTGGATTTAGTCGTCGATGTTGTGACTGAGGATGGTTACTTCGTACGATACAAGATGGTTATGATTTCATCTCGAAGAATCAAGTCGAGTCAGGCTACCGGCATGCGCAACGCTGCAACTGACTTACTCTATACTCGTGCGGCGGCCACTACGTGGCTCAAGATGCAAGCAGATCTTCTTGATGGAACTCTTGAAAATGAAGTCAAGGATATCTGCTCACCAATTCACAAGGTTCGTACGGTTCTGTTCCATAAGTCCGAATTGCGTCAGTCCGGTGTCGTGTTTGAAGACGGCCCAACCTTAGACGAGATTCACGCTCAGGAGGCACGTGATAAGGCAGCAGCAAAGGTAGAGGATACAGAGGCTGCTGATGTGCTTGCCGCTGCTGAAGCCGGTGAGGCGATTAGTGAACTTGTGGATGATTCCGATGATGGAGAGGCAAACACTCCCGCAGATGAATCTTCTAGTGCGGGGCCAGTCGAGGTGGTTTCGGATGAAGAAGTCCCCGCTGCTGATTCCGGTTCCACTGATGTGGACTATGAGTCCATGAAAGTTTCAGACCTCAAGGCTCTTCTGAAGGAGGCTGGCAAGCCTGTCTCCGGAAAGAAGGCTGAGCTCATCGAGCGACTGAAGGAATGATCCAATGGCCCGCATTGCGGTGCTCTGTGGCACAGGTATGGATGCTCTAGCGGATTCTATCCCTTCTTCAATTACGATATCTGGCCGTGAGTTCTTACGGGTTGACAGCCCTTGGGGTGAAGTGCCAGCCAACCTTCTTAGAATCTCAATGGAAGATAGTACCTCTCACGAGATTGCAATGATTCAACGTCACCATGGTGAAGGTGTTGTAACTCCTCCACACCGGATTGAGCATCGGGCAAATGTCCGCGCTGCTCTTTCATTCGAGCCAGATGTTGTATTGAGTATCAACTCGGTTGGTTCTATGCGGCCCGATTTACCTCCTGGACATATTGCACTAGCTAAGCACACCCTCGATCTTACTGGACGTGTATGGACCTTCCATGATGACAGTGCTACTCATGCGGATATGACTGACCATTTTGATTCTGAAATCTCGAATATCATTGCTGATTCTCTGAAGGAGAGTCAAGAAATCGTACCTCATGTCATTGTTGCTCAGATGACTGGACCACAATTTGAGACTCCTGCTGAGATTTATGCTCTGATGAATATGGGAGCGGATGTCGTGGGAATGACTCTTGCCGCTGAGGCAAAACTTCTCGCAGAATGTGATTGCCGACATGTCGGTCTAAGTGTCTCATCGAATTGGGCGGCTGGCCAGACGCCAGGAGATTCGACGGCAGAGATTGATCACTACGCAGTTGAAGGCCTAGCCTCCACAGTCCATGGTCGGCTCTGGGCAGCCCTGTCATCCTGCTTCTCAACACTCAATTGATCTGATTTTGAATCTCAGATGGGTAAACAAATGCTCAGTGATATGTTCATCAATAATGTGTATTTGGATTAATTATGGCGGCTACTGATTCCGACAGTCTTGGTGTCATCGGGGCCCTACTGATGATTGCAGTTGGCGCCCTCACTCTCTTCTTTGTTCGTAAAAATGAAAATTTAGAATGGAACGAGAGATTCGCAGCCCACATTCTCTGTTGGACATTTATCGCTAAAGGTATTGGGAACTCGATGATTGATTCAGTCATCGCTCGATATGAGGCCGGAGATATAGGTCTAGGTGGTGTGTGGCAGTTCGAAATGGCATTAATGTGGGGTACTGATTATCTGTTCTCATGTGGTATGATTTTACTTGCAATGGTCTTTCCAGTCCCCATTACTCGAACTAAAAGGCAGTTCAAAATAGGTTGTGGATTAGTTCTTTTGCTAGTTCTTATTCGGTTGACACTACTGCTTCTTGGTGAACCAGTTACGGTGTTTGAACTCCCTGGTTTGAGTTATCTCGTATGTGGGCTAATATGGGGTTCAGTATATGCTAAATTCAGACTCGATGAAAATCTTCGTTCACGAGAGAGTTCCAAGAATATCGCAAATATTGCGGGTCTTCTGGCTCTCTTTCAATTCGGCCATATCTGGTTCTCTTGGCCAGGTCTTTTGTTGAGATCTGAGTATTTCTATAACTTCGATCTCTGGATATTCTTCTCCTCAAATTTGACTAATTTCGTATGGCAATCAAGTTATGCATTTGCAATCGGAACAGGTTTCTTCATTCTTGGAATGGAGATATGGTGTGCCAATAAAGGACGTGCTTCTATGCTAACTTATGTCATCATTGCTTACTTTTCCTTGGGACTGATCGGATACAGTATTCTCGGTAGCGATGCCCAGGGGTTCTGGTATACTGGGTCAGTAGGGCTCTCTGAGTTGTGGAACACATTGACTAGTAGTATGCACTTTACCATGATGCGGCCAATGATTGGCATGTACATCATAATGCGATACGGCCTCTTTGAGACAACTCCTGAAATGAAGCCACGAGCCAAGATAATGGTGATTATCTTGATAGTAATCGCTACTTCCGCTTTCCTAGAGTTGGTCCAAGCGATTCTCCCGATCCCTGATATGTTCTCTGCAGCTCTTCTCGGTATTCTTGTTGCTCTAGGTATTGGTTGGGAAGAGAAGTCCTTTGATGCACTCATGGATTCATCCTCTGAGGTTAGAAAAGGCCACGATCCTCGTTGGTTCCCTGAGTTGATCATTCCACGTTCTTCTTTCGTATTGTTAGACCGTTCTTTACTCGTTCTAATCGTATCTGTGATTTTCATCGCCTTCCTTCAATGGCAGACTGATGCAATATACAATTTGGCTGCTGAACGTATGGGCCTGGAGGGATACTATTGACTAACGAAGAATCATCCTTCGTCAAGGATATCCTTGGCAACAGCAGTGAGGAGAGTCTTCCTCTTTTCATATTCTACGGCATTGCTGCTCTATTGGTATCATACCATGCGGTTGTATACCTCATTCTTGATGCAGATTCGATCAGTGAGAGGAACGCCATTGATCAATGGGATGTGTCATTCAATCAGACTATTATTGAATCATCAGAATCCGCCTTTATCCAATCTGAGACGGTTTCCTTTGAATTAGAGATTGATGCAGACATATTGTCTCAGCATCATGGTTTCGGGATTCTTGAAGTCCAGATTTCGTATACTGAGACATCTGGTATCCTATTCGATGGTTGTGATTCAGTCAGTGCAACTCTCCAACCCACGGGTGCCCAAGCCCAATGGCAGTATGAGAGTAACAATCTATCAGGAACTTCTGATGATTGTTCAGTGATTTTCTTGGAATTGTTGGTTTATCCGGATTATAATTCAGCGAACATTTCAGTCGCTGGATCAACACCAGAGGTCATTACCCAATCTTGGTCCGACAAGAGCCACGGATTGGGAACGTTCACACTCGATGTTGATGTATCCAGTTCAAGCCCGGCACCTCCACCTGCTCCACAAGATAATGGAGAGGAAATCACCGTTATCTGGTCACCTGTTTTCTTTGATGTCAATGTAGAAGCATCGCCTTCGGTTTGAGTTTCTTTCGTGAAAGCCGATATAATCGATAATCATCAATTTCAACCGTCATACTTCCAATGGTTGAAATCATAGATTTTGTCGGACAGTGTTGTGGTTCAGGTTAATCAAGCGACGTTAGCAATATCCATTGTACTGAATATACTCCTTGCGAGTGCGCTTTTTTCAATTATTTCTAGTGAAGAAACTCCCGAACCAGAAATTGTATTTTTTGAACGCTTGGATGATAATTTAGTAGAATTCGACCGCGAGGATACAGTTAGGCTTGCCACTTTCAATATCAGAACATTTGGGGTGACAAAGATGAGCAAAACAGAAGTCGTAACAGAATTGGTTGAGATTTTCGATCGCTATGATATGGTGACAGTTCAAGAAATCAAAGATATCAATCAGGAAGTACCTTACAGATTCTTGGATGAATTGAGAAATGGTTCCTCAGATGAGTGGGAAATGTTGTTGTCTGAACGTAGTGGTCAACAAGAGGATGATATTGGTGGCCAGGAGCAATATGCGGTATACTATCGTAATTCCAGTGTTCGGCCATTGAATGAGTCTAAACTTCACAACGACAGTATGTTGGATGAATTTTATCGAGAGCCATTCTTGACCGAGTTCTCGGTTCTAACTAAGGATGGTGAGATTTCCAATCTCTCATTTCTCATGATTTCTATACACACATCTCCAGGAGTTGCCGTCGATGAACTCCATTCATTGTCGAATCTCACAATGGAACTCCCCGAATCTGATAGATTGGTGATTCTTGGAGATATGAATGCAGATTGCAACTATGCATCATTGAATGAATTAGATGATCTTACCATCCGAAATTCGAATTTTACGTGGGTTGTTCCAGATGACGCTGATACAACATTCTCTTCGACGAGATGCGCTTATGATCGAATAATCTTAGATGAACAAATCTCGAGTTCGTATACTGGTTGGTGGGGAATTGATCGAGAGATGAGTAGTTCGAATGTATCTGATCACTTCCCTGTGTGGGTTGAGTTTCTACGTCCAACGAAATCGGCTTAATTGCTGATTATTTACATATTGAAATGATAGCATATTTTCATTTTCTCAATCAATTTCGATTAGGTCCCTCGTAAGAATTGATTTAAGTTGCCTTACGACAACCTCTGGCTATACTTTGCCTTCTCGCATTGCATAACCACTGAGATGAGACCATGGAAACGAATGTCTTGGTCACATCAGACAATATTGAATATGTCAAGAGTATTGGTGCGGAAACCATTGACATGGTGCTTACTTCACCCCCCTATGATGCACTAAGGACGTATGATAAATCGTCTTCAGTAGATCTCCACAGCTTGGGTAAAGAATTGTACCGTGTTCTCAAAGATGGTTCATTTTGCATCATGGTAATCAATGATCAAACCAAAGATTACGGTAAGAGTCTGACCACCTTCAAAACCACGATTGATTGGTGTGACAATATCGGTTTCAAGCTGTTTGAATGTGTGATTTACAATAGGCAAGGTACAGAGGGGGCATGGTGGAAAGGACGGTTTAGAGTAGACCATGAATACGTCTTGATTTTCCTTAAGGGAAAACGACCTAGTATTTTCAACAAGGAGCCGTTGAAGATTCCCTCTAAGCATGGTGGTAAGACGATGACTGGTGCGAACATCCGCAATTCAGATGGCACTCGTTCAGGGTCACGTCAAGTCCATATTAACGAACTCAAATGCCCAGGTACTGTGATGGATTTCGGGAATACTTGTGGGGGCGAGAGTCAACTCAAGAGCCAACATCCAGCGGTATTTCCTAATCGATTAGCTCTTGATATGGTGGAGTGCTTCTCTCGCCCGGGCGAAATCGTACTAGATCCATTCAATGGCAGTGGAACAACAACTCTCGCAGCACAATCCTCTGGTCGCAAATATATCGGAATCGATATCTCAGAAGAGTACACAAAAATCGCCGAGAGACGTCACGAAACAGAGTTCATTTTCAGAACTCCCGTTCAACTCAATTGTTCAATCTGTGAGGCGTCTAAGCCAACAGCAGATTTCGAATGTGATAGTAAAGGATTTCCAATCACTAGATTTTGTAAGGCTTGTTCCCATTCGGAGATGATTTCACGTGATATGGAACAATGCGCATCTTGCAGGGAGTCGTATCCAAACTCCTTCTTCTATCACTATCCTTTGAGGTTCGATGAAGCAACCGGCCATAGGTTATCGCCGAAAAAGAAAATCTGTTTGTCCTGTAAGGAACCATGAATTGTGGAAGTGATGAATTGAGCACAGTGTACTGCTATATCTGCAGAAATCAACTTGACAAATCATCTTTTGATCTCGATAATAATGGGCGGGTGATGTTCACTTTCTGTAAATCCTGTTCGGATACCCATAGAATTGACAAGAGTCCAGTTGAATGCAGTTCTTGTTCTAAACTCAAGAGTTCCGAAGAGTTCGTACATTATCGTAAGAGATTCAGAACGGATGGTATGAGAATAAGAGATGGCCGAATCTGTAACGACTGTAAGGAATGAAATACCGTCATTAACGCAGTGTTGTTATGTTCACATGTTCATCTTGTAAATTACAACTTTCTGTGAATTCGTTTGATGCTGACCCGTTAAATCCTGGTCAACCCTTGTACTATTTTTGTATGAGTTGCTCGGATAAGTATCGAATCGATGGTGTCATGGTCAATTGTACCGTATGTCATCGTTCGTTGCCCTCTCATTATTTTCAACATTACCGGACACGATTCAAGAAAGATGGTATGAGGCTTCGAGTGAACCGAAATTGTAAGGATTGTTCTTCAAAGGAATCCGCAATAGTAGCCCAACTTAAGCGTGCAAATAAAGCACCAAATTATTTGACAAAATGTCCATTATGTGAACGAATTGTGTATGAAAAATCCGAGGATATCCCTGATGGTATTAATGCTACCAATGGCCCGTGGCAATGCGACCATGATCACAATACTAAGAAATTTCGAGGTTATATCTGTAAACCATGCAACGTTGGCGTATCGGGTGATTTAGCAGCTTACCAGAGAAACGCTCCTGCTTGGAAAGGGGAATAGTTCACATTTCAATGGAAATGATGAGATGGAGATATAGGTGCTCGTGCCGGGATTTGAACC
>DAFJ01000071.1:0-3893 GCA_002497905.1 Euryarchaeota archaeon UBA251 | reverse complement strand
TGCTCGTGCCGGGATTTGAACCCGGGTCGACGGATCGAGAGTCCGTCATGATGGACCGAACTACACTACACGAGCAGTAATTTCATCCAAATCCACTCTGTATATGAAACAAACCATCTCCGAGTATATCGAAGAATAACTGAAAGTGAAAAGCGCAAAATTACAGGTTCACATTCTATTCCATCTTCACTTTCAGTTTACTCTCTATTTCGTTCCTTCATATGCTCCAGCACGATGTAGTGTCATGAACGCACACCAAGCCTTCTACAGAACGACCACCCGAATTGTAGGCCTTTCTACTCTACAATCCTCTGGGGATGTGAATGAATCACGAGCTAGCTCCCTAGTGAGCTCATCGGGCCGTGTGAATGGGATGCCGGAATCTAGGTTTGCAGGTCCGATTGATAGGCAACAGGTATCTGAGATGCCTCGAAGTTGGTTGAGTCTCCATCGTCGTGCTAACCCTCGTGCACAGGAGGTGCAGTGAATGAGTCGAACGAAGAGACTCCGTGAGGAAGTACGTAGTCTGCTTGAGAAGAAGGGGGAAGCAAATACTGTAGAAATTTTTGACCATCTCAATACACGTTTCTCCTGGGGGGCAACGATGAATCAGGTAGGTAACATTCTTGCAAAGGATATTCGGTTTGAGAAGATCGGACACGTTAGAGATTTCTTTCGAGGTGGGCGCTATACTGTTTGCATTTGGGCGCTACGTCAGTTGCCAGTTACTGCTGATGTCTGAGCGATTCGATGAAATGCTTGGGCACTGTCCATCCGCGTAATGGGCCTAAGTGACGCTTCACATTTGATGCGTCTTCCAAACACTCTGATTGGTGGAGCGACTGTCTTCGTTGGCGGCCTTCTCGGAGGAGCGGAAGGCACTGTGGATTGGGTAACAGTAAGCCTACACTCTGTTAGTGTCGTCGCGTTCATGGGTTGTTGGAATATTTTCAACGATATCATGGATATAGACGTGGATAGAAACAACCGTCCTGATCGTCCCCTTGCATCTGGTAGAGTTAGCATAGATGACGCACGATCGTTTGCAATTGGTCTCCTCACGCTTTCTGTTTTCGGATTGCTGGGTGCTGCTGGCTGGGTCACATACAATGGCATCGACCTCGCTACTTGGCTTCCATCGTTACCAATCTGGTTTGCTGCATTACTGTTGATGGTTCACTATGAATTCGAAGGTGGCAATAGTCTTCGATTGAAGCACAAAGGTTTGCCTGGAAATATTGCTGTGAGCCTCTTGGTGGGCATTGTCATCGTTTTTGGCGCAGCATCAGTTGGAGGTTTGTCCAACCCATTGGTGTGGATGGTTGGTCTTACGGCGTTCTGTATCAATAGCGCTCGTGAGATTATCAAGGATGTCGAAGATATGGAGGGCGACATCGGCCGTGAGACCTTATCGATGCAGATTGGTCCAAACCGAGCTCGGACGATTGCTTGGCTGATGACGTTACTTGGTTTCGCATCACTGTTCTTACCTTTCGGCATCGAAGTTTTACCTTCAGGGATGCTTCTTCTTCTCACGCCCTCGATTCTTGCAATTATCGCTGCAAAGCCTCGAATTCACCAAGGCGATGATCATGGTGCTCAACGGATGTTACGTCTTGCGATTCTTTTGGGCATGGTTGGGTTTGCCGTCGCTGCGTTACTTCAGAATGCTTGACTTCAATGAAGTTCAGCAAAGGCAGCCCATGCAGCGGGATGTATGAGGAAGGTCAACAATGACATCTGAGCCCACATTCGATTCTCTGCCTGGTCGAATACTACGCTATTATCCGAATCCATCACCCCATCAGTGACCTCTTCGCCACGGTGAGCTGGAAGGCAATGCATGAAGATATAATCATCATCTGCGTTTGCTACGAGTTCCTCGTTGACTTGAAACCCGTTGAAATCACTCATTTTGTCGGAGAGATGCTCTTCTCCCATCGATACGAAAACATCGGTGTAGATCACATTCGCTCCAGTTACTGCATCGACTGGGTCATGAGTCATCCTAACCTCAGCCCCACTTTCTTCAGCGAGTGTATCGGTACGCTTTACGACATCCGCATCTGGTTCGTATCCCTTCGGCACAGCATAGGTAATTGACATCCCTAGTGCTGCTGCTGCAAGCATCAAATCATGGAGAACGTTATTCCCGTCCCCTACCCAAGCAATTCTCACATCTTCTGGATTGGGATGGTTCTCAAGGATAGTCATCACATCTGCCGCTGCTTGACACGGATGGTGGAGGTCTGAGAGTGCATTGATTACTGGCACTTGTGCACCTGCGGCAAGTTCAACCACATCTGCATGAGCAAAGCATCGGTAGGTGATAGCGCCAAGGTAGCGTGAGAGTACAGCAGCAGTATCTGCCACTGTTTCGGAGGATCCAAGTTGTATGTCGTTCTTGAGTAGAGTCAGTGGATTTCCACCCAATCGGTCGATACCGACTTCAAATGACACTCGTGTTCGGGTCGATGGCTTCTCGTAAATTGAACCAATTGTCATACCTGAAAGTGGTGTGAACTCTTCGAATAGGTCATCATCTAGTTTCACAGAGATGGCCCATTCTACAATCCCCCGCAATTCCTCTGGGGTGAGATCATCTATTGAGAGTAAATGACGCAATTCCATTCTCAATTACGCTCCTCGTCAAGGTCAGCCGCAAAACCATCCCTCATGTCTGCCATTCCGCCATAGATTCCTTGGACAAACGTCAACACATCGGCTAGGCCTTCTTCATGCTCGGAGGAGAGGGGGATAAGGCCGGGTATGATGGATGCATCTTGCATTGTACGCAATTGAGCGATAGCAAACTCCACTCGCTGACCTGTGGCTATGTCGGCCTGAAGACGATTAGCTGATTCTTCGTACAAATCGGCTTCAAGGACATCAAGTCGCTCTCCCCATTCGAGAATCTTTTCCAGAACCTCGGGTTCAAGTAAATCCGCCTTTGATAGGAAGTTAGCAGTTGGAAGAGCAAGTCGGAATTGCACGATGTTTGAGAGTAACATCTGTGAGACGAAGCCAGATGGGGTTTGCGAGAGCATCGGGTCAAAGAGGAATACAAGGGCTGCTCGTCCTTGGCCAAGTACATCCACGAGGTGGTTGGATGCTTCACGGAAGGCGAATAGTTCGACCTGTCCGGGTGTATCGATTACCAGCATATCGCCATGGAGTCCTTCTAGTTCGTCCATGATGTCATGTGCTTGTGAGGCGACGAGGTCGGCGGCAAGAATTTGTGCACCGTTTGGCCCGAGATCATATCTATCCATTACTTCAGATAGTGAGATTAGGTCTCTAACATCGAATTCAGGGTCATAATGGACTCGTTCGGCCCCTGGATCAAGGTTGATTGTGAGTGCATCGACCTCTAAGAATCGGGCCCATCGTTGGAATGCTGTGACGAGCGAACTCTTGCCTGCTCCAGCGGTACCGACAACGAATAGCACAGGAGGCGTGGTTCCATCAGTGTTAGACATGGAAGTGCATGCCACGACCACGGTTCTTCAAGCATTGGGATTCTATATCCGTTAAAGTGTCCAACCGGTTTCAACCATTTCTTGTTGCAGAATGGTTATACAATCAACAACACTGTTACGGCGTAGCGGCCATGTTGTGTCGCGGAGATGATGTAGATGAGCGACGATGAAGTCCCACCCCCACCACCTGGAATGAACGCCCCCCCTCCACCCCCTGGAATGCCACCTGCTCCGCCAGGTGATGCCCCTCCATCCCCCCCCGGAATGCCTCCTGCTCCACCTGGTGCCGCACCGCCTCCTATGCCACCTATGGGCGCGCCCCCAGCCCCTCCGATGGATGCGCCGCCTGCTCCACCTGGTGCAGCTCCGCCTCCAATGCCACCTATGGGCGCCCCCCCTGCACCTCCAATGGAT
>DAFJ01000095.1:708-5456 GCA_002497905.1 Euryarchaeota archaeon UBA251 | reverse complement strand
TATGACGCTGAGATGTGACGCCTGCAATCTTACCATCCTCAATTACAACGCAGGCCTCATTGGGTTTCAGAGTAACTTCTGCGCCGTCTGCGACTTCTCTGTCATGCATGTACCTAGCAATAATCGCAGGGCTGTTTCTCCATCTGAATACGTTCTTACTCATTTCAATCACCTCTTTTCTAATCCATCGATGTACATATTACGCTCGCGGAAATGATTTCTCGCTCGGCCAATCCGATCATGAATATCCGCCATAGTAGGGGCGTCCTCATCATCGCTGAGAATAAGATTCAACATACGAGTCGTATCAACAAGCAGATTCAGGGTCTTCAAATCGTGCTCTACAATTCGCTTCCTGCCCTTGCGACTTAGTTTTCCGACACCGTCATGAATAGAGTTTGGAGAGCCAGTGACTGCCATAGTTGCATCATCACTCATTCCGTGAACCGATGTCAAAGTGGAATCGCATTCATCTCTTTGCTCACGATTTCCATCTCGATGGTGTCTTTCCATAATACGTTCAACATGACTACGTATCATGTCCGCTCGTCTACGAATCTCCTCACGAACCGCCTGATCCGATTTCATAAAGCGTCCTTTCTCATAGCCATCGTAAGCACTTGCAAGCGCCTTGACTCCATTAATCAGAACCGGGAGAGCGAGAGTGGACGGCTCCATGGAATTATTTGTGCCCGTTGACCTATCAAACCTCGGTCTCCAATTCAATTATCGATATTATGATTCTCTAGGCTCAATTCTGATATACGCCGGGGTAATGCAATTGGTATGGCACAGCCACCAGTGGGCGGCAATCGTATTGCTGTCGGCTGGACATTGTCATTGATTTGCTGGATTTTCGCCATTCTTGTACTAGTAGTTCCTCCCTCGGATGATACTGATGGGTCTTTGACTTCAACGACTGGAGATACAGATGCATTTCCTAATGAGCCATCCCGCGAAGAGACTGAACTCGCCGCTTGTTGCTGTGTTTCTGGATTCCTGCCTTTGTTAATGGTAAGTTCTGGCAGAAGTGCAAAGAAAAGAGCTTTCAAAGCACAATTCATGCAATCTCAAATTGCAGCATCGTACCCTTCAATCGAACAACAACGGATGATGGCCCAACAGAATATGATAGTTCAGCAACAAATGGCTGAGCAACAAAAAATAGTGAATGCTAAGATTATACTGAAGGAAAAGCAAAGAATTGCTGCAGAGAAAGAAGCTGTTCGGCTGAAAGCACAAATGGACCAATCTGCAAGTCATACTACTGCTCAAATGCAATCAATGCTTGATACTCTAAATCAACTGAAGGAGAGTGCAGAACAATCCGAGCGTGAGAAACAAGAATTAGAACAGAAATTAGAGGAAACAAAGGCAACCACTGTTGTTCAAAATATCACATACAATATCCAAGATAGCGCAATCGCTGGAGACATCCATCCAGGATTGAATAAGCAAGATGATTCGTGAAATCTAATAAACGGCCATTCTGAAGAACGGACATGGTTAATCACCAGAAATACATGTCCGCATTTTTGATTGCAGTCCTATTCGTATCGCTACTATCTTTCTCGGTTCCTCAAAATCATGAACCTCTTGAAGAAAATAATACCCCGATGTACGATAAAATGGGGGATTCCCCACATCGCGGTGAACGAATAGGGATGATATTAACTCAAGATGCAAATTATGAATTTATTTATCGCGACGAGGGGGTTGTTCCAATGAAATTTTTATTAGAAAATTTGACTGTTGGAGAAGAATATACTCTTGAATGGAAGCAAGAAAGATACGGTGAAATATTTGAATCAGGATCGATAGTTTTCACTGGCGACAATGAAACAAATGCACTACATAATGATGATAGTACACTAATCAGGAAGGATAATGTTTCATTTGAAATCACTGCCTCTACACTAGTTGAGGTCTTTACGATTAACGCCTCATTGATGGATCAGAATGGTACTGAGTTACACTGGTATCTTGACGAAAGAAGAACTAGGTATGACTTGGATTGGGTAGAAACTGAAACCAATTGGGAAAGCCATGAGTCAGTCGGCAGGAATCCTTCTATTGATTACACATTTACCTTTTTGAATCCTGAGCAGGAATACAATATGAGTTGGAATATTTGGGATAATGGGGATGTCGCAGATTACCCCCTTGTGTATGATGGTGGACATTCAATGATTACACCTGATGCTGATGGGAATTATGATGCCACGGCTTCTTTCGAATGGGGGGATGAATGGTCGAACGAGGTTTGCATCGAATATACTATCAAAATCGATCAAGTTGAAAACAATGGTCAAACTATCCGTAAGTGTGTACAGCAAAGCGTGATTGGGAGTATTCCATCAATCTCTGGGTTTGCAACAATCATGTCTGTGCTATGTGCTGCAATAATCTTCACTCCAAAGCGCTATTCTACAAGCTCAAATGAGCATGATGAATCGTAATTGTGTATAGGCGAAGAGTCATTATGTCAAAGACTGTGGCTTGAACTGATGCCCTACTGCCGAGATTGTGGTAAGGAAGTGATGGATGAGTGGAAGCTGTGCCCAATATGTGGTTCGGTGCAATCTAATTCGGAGAAATCTGGTGATAATTCACAATCCATGAGTAACCCTGGAATCGATTTTACCGATTCCGCAATGTCTGGAGATATTCATAACACAGTCATCAACAATGATGTCGAAGCAGTGACAAATGCTGTCCTCACGGCCTTAGATCGACTTGGTGTCGTAAATAGTGAACCTCCGATGAAAGCTCCTGCTGAGTTAGTTCCTCCTGAAATGGCTGCTCTATCAGTTGGAGAGAGTGTCGATTACTACAGTCCCACAAACAATCGCTGGTTAGATGCCTGTCAAGTAATCGCTGTCAATAGTGATGGCACCTATGATGTTACAGTTCCAAAATCGAGTCAGGTTGAGACGAAATATGGTGTCGTAATCGGTGATTCACCTGGTACAATTCGACCTGCTGTACCTCTCTTTTCGGAAGGCGATCGAATCCTTGGAAACTGGCGAGACGCAGGGGCATTCTACATGGGTACCATCGCAGACATCAACTCAGATGGCACTTACGACATACAGTACGACGATGGAGATGCCGAACTCAAGGTGGACCAAAGTCGAATCTTTCACGCACCTCAGTTCGGCGTTGGAGATCGTGTCTTCGCAAACTGGAAAGCACATGGATACTTCTTCCCTGGCCATATCGGAGCAATCCATCCCGATCACACAATGCGAATCGACTATGATGATGGAGATGTAGAAGATGATGTCCCTCTGTCCAGAATTCGAATCATTCCGGAAGATGATACTCAAATGCAGGAGTACGCTGAATCCTTGTCAGAGGCTGAAGAGGAAATATTGGATGCATTCCGAGTCTTTGATCCAGATGAATCAGGAACTATTTCTGCTGCTGAACTATTTCGTATCCTTACCGCAATCGGTGACGATCCCATCAATGTCGGCGAAGTACATGAACTGTTCAATGAACTCGGAATCAGTATGGATGCAGAACTCGATTATCGCCAACTAGCGAAGTGGCTTGTCAGCCACTAAATTTCATTCCTCTTCATCTGAACCAACTAGGAACACATGAGATAGTGAGCCCATCCAAATTAGTTGAGAACTTATCAGAAGATGCTCACTAAACGCCAAGATTCCCTCAGTCTTATTCGGGAAAATTGCTGGTGAAACAATCCTCAACTCATACAGGTCGAGATACCATAACGACAAGATGAAACAGATTGACATAGCAATCATCGACCAACGCTGACCAATCTCCGAAATCGGAAGCCCCGCCTCTCGACGAGAAATCGTCTCCCATCGAACTAATGGGTGACCAAACAACGCACCAAGCGCAGTAGACACAAAGAAAGCGTATCCCAGCGTGATATGGAGCGGACGATCGAAGTGACGAGAGAACATCAAATCCGCTGAAATCGAAAAAGCCAGCATGAACATCAAAACAAGCCAAATTGTGAGGACTACCTTTCGACCTTTAGAATTGAATACAGGATTATTCCACCATCGATGAATCCCTACGAATGCAGTAATCATTGCTAGGAATGCGACGGTGTTGAAACCAATCCAAATGACATATTTCATCGGCGCGTAGGCCACAAGAATGCTCATCGTAGTATATTGTTCGTGGAAATTCTCAGTCCAGTGACATGGACAGATCACACCTGAATAGACATCATTCGAGAATGGGGCTAATCCTACCGATACCAATATCGTAGATATTCCTAGAATCATTCCAGCTCTTGGTGCCAAAAGTAGCATCGTAGGAGAGATTTTGTCTGAAAGAAAACGATGACGGGGCGATGTTACGAAATGCCCCACAGCCAGCGCAATGAGGCTCGAAGCCACGAGGATAGACCAGCGTATGAGTTCCTGTTCCGGAGTCGCATCTCCTGCAGGTGGTAATGTCGCCATGGGATCGAAGTTTGGGGTAGACCCCATAATCTCCTCGCCAAAGAATGAACTTGGAACTCAATCATCGTCGGGCCGTCCACCCACGACGAAACCTCGGTAGCGATGCATATACTCGACAAAAATAGGACTCAATGCCATGGAGGAGAGATGTTCAGTAGTAAATGGAGGTGGAGTTGGTGCAAAATTCGAATCCCTGAGGCCAAATGGCCAATCAGGATGAGCAATCCCCACTTTGCCGACGCCGACAAGGTCCGCCCCCTCACCCATCACAAATCGTACATCTGCGGCTGTCCAGATACT
>DAFJ01000095.1:0-375 GCA_002497905.1 Euryarchaeota archaeon UBA251 | reverse complement strand
CCTGTAGAAATAAGGGGGAAATCAGTTGGGATGACTTCGCGGAAACGACTTGTGAGTGTGCGTGAATCAGTAAGATCTTCTTCTGAACCCTTGAATACATCCCAGCAAGAAATGTGGAGTGCGTCAATTTCAGTATCAACTAATCGACGAGCTAATTCCAAACTCTCATCAAGATGTATACCCAAATCAGCAATCTCAGGTGATATGCGTACAACAATGAGGAAGTTCGGACTTGTTCGACCTCTAACTGCCTGAATGATACGCATAAGGAAACGAGACCTTCCAGTCAAATCGCCACCCCATTCATCATCCCTACGGTTTGTCTCAGTGCCAAGGAACTGAGCGATGAGATAACCATGAGCTCCATGAATCTCA
>DAFJ01000043.1 GCA_002497905.1 Euryarchaeota archaeon UBA251 | reverse complement strand
TACATGTACCATTGCTCCCCAAGCAATTACCGTACAGTCTGTGCCTTCCATCACGATGTTTGCTTCCTCTAAAGGAATACGGAACTCTCCTTCTGGAACTTCTGCATCGGGGTGCCCTTTCCATGTTGGCACGTTGTGAGGGTCACCATAGAACGGTCCACGATAGCATCGCTTTGGCTCGAAGAAAATCACTGGGTCATTACATTCTACAGCGGATGTGAGTAATCCCTTTGCGTTCTTTGGGGTTGAGCAGTATACGACTTTGAGACCAGGAGTGTGGGTAAACTGAGCTTCCGGCGATTGGGAATGGTGGTGGCCACCTCGAATGCCTCCTCCTGCTGGGGTTCGGAAAGTTACTGGTGTCCAGAATTCGCCTCCAGAGCGATGTCGAATCTTTGCAATCTCATTCACAATCTGATCGTAAGCAGGGAAGATATAGTCCGCGAACTGTATTTCGGCAACTGGGCGCAAACCATTGAGCCCCATGCCCATCGCCATCGAGGCGATACCACCTTCAGCAAGCGGGGTATCGAATACTCGGTGCGCTCCGTGCTTCTCTTGTAAGCCATCAGTGACACGGAAAACACCACCAAAGTAGCCGACATCCTCTCCGAATACTAGGACGTTTTCATCTCTTATCATCAACTCATCGAGGGCCGAGTTGAGTGCTTCAATCATGTTCATCTCGACCATGAAATCACTTCCCTAACTCCTCACGCTGTTCCTGTACATGCCAAGGAACGGTCTCATAGACTTCAGTGAAAATTGTAGATGATGGAGGGTAAGGGCCGTTGGCGAGGTCACCGTATGATGTGGCCTCCTTGTATGCTGCGACGACCTCTATATCGATACGCTCTGTCATCTTGGTATGATCTTCCTCAGACCAAATACCAATCTCAATCATGTGTGCCTTCAATCTCTCAATTGGATCTCCGCCTGGCCAAGCGAGATGATCATTCTTAGGGCGGTATCTCGATGGGTCATCGCTACTGGAGTGAGCACCTGCTCTGTAAGTGTAGATTTCCAGATGAGTAGGACCATGTCCTGCCGATGCTCGTTCTCTTGCCCACTTTGTCACTGAGTAGAGAGCGAGGAAGTCGTTTCCATCCACACGGATTGAGGGGATTCCATATGGGAGTCCTCTTGAAGCGAAATTTGGACCTCCAGTTGCCATATTTGCATGAGTGGAAATTGCGAACTGGTTGTTGACCACACAGAGGATGATTGGTGGCTTGTAGACTGATGCGAAGTTGATCCCGTAGTGGTAGTCGCCTTGTGCACTTGTTCCATCGCCGAGCCAAGTGATTGTGATTTGATCTTCGCCCTTGTATGCAGAAGCCATGGCGACTCCAACTGCTTGACTAAACTGCGTACCTACTGGACTCGAGATTGAGATGAAATGACCATCACGATAGGTGTAGTGTACGGGCATCTGACGTCCCTTTACGTTGTCTTCTTCGTTTCCAATACAGTGATTCATCATGCTAACCATGTCGCGATTCCGTACGAATTGCGCACCTGGCTGGCGATAGGATGGAAATACCCAGTCATGCATTTCCAATGCCATCGTCTGAGCAATAGCAATTGCTTCTTCTCCGTATGAGCGCATATAGAAGGATAGTTTTCCAGTTCGCTGTAGTTTCATCATCCGTTCATCGAAAATACGAAGCCGGAGCATGTGCTCAAGTCCCTGCTTGAGCATGTTCTCATCAAGATTCGGATTCCATGCACCTGATGCCTTATCATCATCTCCTAGAACGCGGAGAAGTCCATACGCGTGTTCTTGGGAATCATCTGCAGAACAGTCGATATTGAGGGATGGGAGGTCTTCCGGTGTCCAAGTCCATGGTGCGAAAACTGACTCCTCGCCCGGCCGACAAGGTGCTGTCGGGACGCGAAATGGTTCTGCCGTTGCCAGCGGAATCTCGTCGGACATGAGCCTTGCTTGTGAAGGAGTGGTAATAGTATTCCGCTATGTGACTTACGAGGTGCTCTTCGGCTTGAGGAATGAGATTGCAGAGTTGGTCGATGATCTGGTGACTGCGGGAGCGGCTCCATTTGCCTCATCACGTAGAAGTCCAGCTCTGAATGAGGAGCGTACTAGTGGTCCACATGCGACACCTCGGTAGCCCATATTGCGAGCTTCAGCATCCCATTCAGCATACCGTTCAGGTACGGGGAATCGATCTACAGGGAGGTGCCTATCTGTAGGTTGGAGGTATTGTCCTATTGTGATCAAATCAACTCCTACTCTGCGGAGTTCAGTCATAGTACTCGTGACTTCTTCATCGGTTTCCCCGATTCCAACCATGATGCTGGTTTTGGTAAGTATATCTGGCCTAAGCCGCGTTGCTTCCTCAAGAATCATCTTTGATTGGGAGAACGTTGCTCGTGGGTCGCGGACAATGGGGTCTAATCGCTCGATACATTCGACGTTGTGGGCGAATACATCGAGGGGGGCTCCGTCAAGCAGTGTCGCTAATGCATCGGTGTTCCCATCAAGATCGCTACAGAGTAACTCAAGACCGATGTCTGGGCGAACTTCGTGAATCGCATCGAGACAGGCCCGGTAATGAGCAGCTCCTCCATCAGGCAGGTCATCACGATTCACGACTGTGATGACGACGTAATTTAGAGCCATATCTTTGACGGCGTCCGCCAAACGTTGTGGCTCATCTGGGTCGAGTGGGGGAGGGGTCCGGATGGTACCTACTGCACAGAAGCGACAGCCACGGGTGCATTCCTCACCAGCAACCATGAAGGTAGCAGTGCCTCTGCCCCAGCAATCATGTATGTTCGGGCAACGAGCTTCTTCACAGACCGTGTGCAGTCCCCCGCCTTCGATTGTTTTCTTTGTAGCGTTGAATCTGGCCTGTTCCTCGCCAGTGGGTAGGCTGGTTTTGAACCATGGAGGGAGGCGTTTGCGTAGAGACCTGCGTTTTTCTTTTGCTGTCATCGAGGTCACGCCACCTCCGCAACCCCCCATGATGGGCTCTACAGCTTCTGCCATTGGCAGGCGAGTGGGTCCCATGGAATCGTCTCTTCACCCGTATCCGATTAATCGTTCGGAATGGACCTATGGTTACATCGGCACGCTCAAACCCATGAGTGACTCCGTGGATGTATGGATAAGGGAGGCGTCCTTGTCACTGGTGGTTCAAGACGCATTGGTCGCGTGATTGCACTCGCACTTGCTGACGCTGGCCATTGCGTTGCCATTCTAACTCGCTCTCATTCTCCAGAAGGTGCCGACGTAGTCGCAGAGATAGAGGCGCGTGGGGTGAAGGGGATGTTGATTGAAGGTGACCTCTCGAATGAGAGTAGCCTCCGAGGAATTTTCGCCCGAGTGGCGGAATTTTTGGGCCCGATGACCGGTCTGGTAAACTGTGCATCTTTGTTCGAATGGGACGATATCCATTCCGTGAATTACAAATCCATCCTCGATCACAGTTCGACTAATCTTGCGGGTCCTCTGATACTCACTTCAGATCTCATCACCTATCTCAAGGAGAATGGTTTAGGAAATGGCTCGGGATGCGTTGTAAACGTTCTCGATCAGAAACTTGCCTCGCCGAATGGAGATCACCTTTCCTATACGGTGTCGAAATATGCCCTTGAAGGCGCAACTCGCGCACTTTCGCGTTCATTGGCTCCAATAGCTCGAATTAATGCCGTTTCACCTGGTCACACGTTGCAGAGTACAGAGCAGACAGCTCATGGTTTCGCTCTTGCACAATCGCAGTCACCGTTGGGTTATGGCCCAACACCAGAGGATATCGCTCAAACAGTAATGTTGTATTTCTCAGTGCCTTCTTTGACTGGTCAGGTCATTACAGTGGATTCAGGTGAACACATGATGAACCGGTCTCGGGATGTTGTCTTTGAGACGGAGGGTTTGGAATGAGGTACGGCCTTCTAACCGAGTTACTTGAAAATCACCATTCAGGTGTCACCTCTCTTTTTGTTCGAGATTGGGTCAGAGATATTGATATTGGAATATTTGAGTATGAGATTGGTAATCCTCAACCTGTTTCAATTGATTTAGAGGTGCACATATCTGGTGCAGATGCTCCAAAGAGGGACGAAATCGATGCTGTCGTAGATTATGACTACATGAGGGCAGTCGTGGATCGAGTTATCGCTTCCAAGAGGTACAATTTGCTTGAGACACTAGCATCGGAAATTCTTGATGGGTGCATGATGCCACGCGAAGTTGTTGGAGCAGCAGTCACAGTTACGAAACTCGCAGTCATTGAAGACAATGGCCGAATTGGATGTACTCTTACAAGAATCAGATGATTATCAGTGTTGCAAGGCTTCCAGTAGTCGTTTCAAATCTCTAGAATTAGTGTCTGCTGGTAGGCTGAATCTAAGTGACCTCATGGCAGTATCTGTATCGATGCCCATGGATGTGAGTACATGGGAAGGTTTGCCTGCGGTTGAGGAGCAACCACTAGCAGGAGATGCAATAATACCTCTTTCTTCGAGATGCTGGAGCCGTATCTCTGCGAATTCTCCGGGGATACTGGCGCATGTGATACCCGGTGCACGTGCCTCTGATGCTCCATGGATCTCTCCATTTATCGAACGAATTTTTTCCTCTAGTAGTGAATGATGTTGATTCCATAGTTCCGTATTTTTAGTCCGTTCCATATCGGCTTCAATACATGCAGCAGCGAATGCACATACTAGGCCAATAGGTACAGTTCCTGATCGTCGCCCCTTCTCTTGTCCGGAGCCGTGGATTAAAGGCTCAATTCGGACACCTGTTCGTATCCAGAGTGCGCCTACACCTGCCGGCCCTCCACATGTTTCCGAGTCCAAGATTATTGCATCTGAGAGAAGTGATAGGGCCTCGAGTTCTATGCGGCCAATGGACCCTCTTGCATCGATTATACGGCGTGCAAGGGGGTATTTTTCTGAGGCGTTATGAGCCCATTTCTGGGCGTCGAGAAGGACTCCAGTCTCGATGTTAATCGCAGATGCAGTAATGGCGACCACCTCGCCATCACCTTGAATCGCCCGTATTGCATTGAGGATGCTCAGGTGAGAATCAGGCGATGCGATGATTTTGCTTCCTTTACGTCGCTGAGCCGCAGCAATCCCCTTTATTGCCCAGTTGGCTGCTTCATCTGGCCCACTTGTGAACCAGACATTGCCTCCAGGCAGTAGAGATTCGATTTTTTGCCGTGCTTCTTCGATGGCTATTGAGGATGAATCCGAACTTTCACTAGACCCTGAAGCGGGGTGCACGATGCCTTTCGACCATTTTTGAATTTCATCCAGAGCGACTGCCTTAAGTCGTTGAACCGACAATATGTCAGCTACGAAGAAAACCTCGTCCATGTGGGTGCCAAAGCATCACCGATGAAATACTTGCACATTCTGAATTCATGTAATGGCATGGCGAGCTTTCGGATCTAATCGGGCTGAAGATGGAGTTCTTGAGATTTCAGTCCAATCAACAATGAGGATAAAGGAAGATCTCGGAGCGGTCACAATCTCAATCGGTGATGCCAATGCGCGTTACGAGACAGGTGACATTCTCGCTATCCGGACGCAGCGTATCGAACGGACGCTGGTGCCAGCTTGGCGCATTGTCCTTGAAAGTCGAGACGGCCCTAGTGACCTCATTACTTTGGGTTCTGAGAGTGATGCCCTTTCAGTTGCTGAAGAAATCGCAAGGCTTGGTCATTCTCGCCTCATAGAACACACGGGCCGCATCGTAGAGCGGGATGAGCACGGGTTGACAGTTTTGCAACAGATTGCCCGTCATCCGACCCGCTGGCCACGCCCTCATAGGACACCTTCGATGCAAGGTTCGGTAAAAGTAGAGGGTGACTCGGTAGTCATGGATCTCCCTAGTGATGTGCAAACATCGGGTTTCCTCATTTCTGCCCTTTTATTCGCCTCTGCACTAATCGCTGGCCCATTGTTCCTCCTCGTGGCCGGGCAGATTGTTGGTTACGGGAGGACTACACTTGTGTATGGCTGGGGCGGCGCTCTACTCGTAACTCTAGTCATCATTGCTTTTCTTAACCAATCCTCAAGAGCTTTCGAAGGAAGGCATCGTGTAGTCATACGTAGTGATGAAGTAACTGTATCTGGTCGCTTCCTTGGCCTCTTTCGATTGCCTGCAGAATCCTTCCCTCTCGATGATTTTCGGGATATCGATGCTACACAGGCATGGGGTTTGACACTCCTCTTCGGTTCGAGGCGAATTCGATGCGATGTTCCTGCAATTGAGGGTCAATGCCTAATCGGTGAAATGATCGATGCATTACGGGATGTAGGGGCTATTCCTTACTTCGCAATATTAGGCGAAGAAGAATGAGGTGCGGGGGGAGGGATTCGAACCCTCGAAACCTTACGGTGCCGGGACTTAACCCCGGTGCCTTTGACCTGGCTGGGCGACCCCCGCGATTCTCCGTTGCCCTTCTCATTGAAGAACAAAGCGACGTGAATACCCCTGTTGCGGACGCTGGCCCGCAAATCGTTTAACGCCCGAAGGGTCACCCGTTGTCTGATGAGCGGCCAGCATGCGGTCAATCGGTCGGCCCGGCCGGCCCTATATCTCGTAATGGTAATGCTTCTTGCCCTTATTCCGGTTTCATCACCAGGGGGCGCTTTTACGTTACAGGAGAGCCCTTCTCCAAATCATGTTGGTTCTCAGATGTATGATTACCAAATCTATGTAGCATCCCCGAATTCTACCGCAGGAGGAGACGGGTTCCTGACTACGAAGGAGCCACAGAGTGGTGGGCAGGAAGAGATCGTTGTAAGTGATGAGACTGCTCAGTTCAAGTCGCCTCGAATGCTCACCGACCTCTCTGTTTTGGGATATAACGGGCTGGTTCGAATCAAGATGTTCCATACCGTGGAAGCATCTAATCCGGGAGTAAATGCAACTTACACCTTCACTTTAGTCAATGGAGGTAGTTCGTGGTCTGATACGTTACGTATTGAAGCATGTGAGCGGACTTTGTTCAATAGTTGCCCTGTCCTAGAAGCTAGTGCCGAGATTAGTATTCCTGCTGATGGCTTCGACATTGAGGATGATGAACAACTAGTATTGGAAATATCAGCGGACATGGAAGGATGTCAGGATCAGGGTGGCAGTGGTTTGCCCGTTAATTCTGATTGTTCAGCAACCATCTTTTTCAATGACATCGAGGGCACTAGTGACCATACAAAGATTGAGTTCAAGTCGAATGCTTTGTCTGAAAGCCTACTAATCGTCCAGCGAGACGGTGCAGAACTAATCGACGGAGCCCAGTTGGAGTGGTTTCCAAACGATTCCCCTGATAACCGAATCATGCAGTTCCGATTCCAAGTCGAGAGTGCCTTCGGGCGTTTCGATATCAATTCCGTTCGTCTCAGCCTAGTAGATCCTAGTGGGATTATGAAGGTCGATCAACCTCTCAGTGATTCACTTGAAGGCGTAGATGATACCTCTTGGGCAATATCTGGAATGTATGATTGGGAGTATTCCCGCGGTTCAATGACGCCCGGTGAATATCTTCCCTCGCTAGAAGTTACAGATATACAGGGCCATACTATAGTAATCGAACACGATGATCTTGTCATGAAGCAGTTTGGAGTATCGATCTTACATGGGGATGATGTCGACCGTTCAGTGGAATATATCGCTCCATCTCAGATTACTGTGATTCCATTACAACTCCAGCATAGGGGGTCTTCGGGGCAGTTGGATGTCGATCTTCAGGTGATTACGAACTTTAACAGCAATTGGAACGTCAGTTTCGATGCCCCTGGAGGGTATCTTCTCAATGAAGGTGGAGCTATCGTTAACCCAATTTTAACTATCGAATCACCACAGGATCTTCGCAATGCTCCGCCGCAGTTAGTAATCCGTGCAGTAGGGGAAGCCATCGTCGATGGAGGGCCCGAGATTGTAGCCACAGAAACATTGTATCTAGATCTTGAGAAGGTAGATACCTATGCGTCACCATTGACGAGTATTTGGAATGAGAATCGTACACAGCAGTATGATAACAGTTCTCGCCCCGATTCATTCGATACGAGCGTACCTCGTTTTGTGGAGGATGGAGACTTTACAGTTTTCATTATGGAGATCTGGAACAATGGATTCGATGAGGATGAGTTCCGAATTGATATTCTCGAACGATCCAAGGCGATTATCCAGATTGTGGACAATGATACAGGTGTTGTAATCGTTGAAGATCTCACTGATGGGACATATCACACTGACTCAATCAATCGGCATATGACCGAAGTATTGCAGATTCGTGTTAAGCCATCTGGAGATCGTGATGACCCTGACCAAGGCCTAATCCGTTTCGAAGTTGCTAGTGAGGGTAATTCAAGTAAGGTTTCAGAGGTGGAATTTACAGTTCAAAGGACATTTGGGGTTCGAGCTGAACCAGTATTTGATTGCGATAGCGTGCCTCTTGGTACTGTCAATCAAACAACCTGCTCAGATGGCATGTCGATGAGAATCCGCGTTACCAACAGTGTCGTTGATTCTTCGACTAGCACCAATTGGCGTCTCATTAATCCTGCAGACCTACAACGCAATGTCGACTCCGACGAATCTTATTCACAGTGGGAGTTCAAGATTGTAGATAACAGTGGGGATAGTATTCCTTACCTTACTCTCGCACCTCAACAGTCCGGCGAGGTTACCCTAGAGATTGATCCTCCTGACCAGGTCGAGATGGACAGCCATATCCTTTATCTGAGAATAATCGAAGCAGACGTGGAAGATGATCCAGCCTATTTTGATATGCAATTCATCGTTGAAATCGGGCCAGGTGATGTCCAACTGGAGATTGTCCAAGTATCTGCAGATGCACCGATTAATGCGGGCGAAGAGAGGGATCTAGTATTCCGTGTCAAGAATCTCGGTAACCAGGCTCAATTTGTCTATGTGGATGTTGACTGCTCATCTAGTTCCACTGTTTGTACTGGTTGGGATTCGGATATCCGCGGTACTGGTAATCTATTGACGATAGAGGCATACGGTCAAGAGGACTTTACTGTGGAGATCAGTTCACCTTCTAATGCTCGTTCTGGTGAGCGAGTTGAATTCACCATAGTTGCTGAACCACAAACTCTTGCAGGGCAGGGTTCTGTTGATGATGAGCAAATCACTTCTGCCAATCTGGTAGTCACGATGACAGTTGAAATCCCAGATATCATCACAGCTCTGATGAATGAGATTGTCAATCCAAGTCCTACCATGCTTCTTGTCTTCATCGTGGCTCTGGTAACTGTCGTTCTAGGTATTCAGAATCGACGAAATCGCCGTCGCCTCGCTAACCTAGCATACGAGGATATGGAGGAAGAGGTCGATGATGATGATGATGATGATGATGAGGGCGATGAATTCGATTTCGAATTACCTGCTGCTCTTGGTTCCGAAGAGGATTCCCCAGAAGATGAATTTGAGATTGAATTCGATGAAGATGACATCGAACTCCTTGAATGAGAAATCGCTTCACTCGTGTAGGCGTATGAACTACGCTCCATTTCCCTTAAGTCCCTACGTGAGCCCCTGAGGGGTGGTTAGGGTCATGTCTGGTGCTCAGTTCGTCGTTAGAAATCCGGAATCTCGCGCAAAGGCTCGCTCAGTTTTCCTCGTGATGTTGATGGTCATTTCTAGCCTCGCTGCCTTCGAGTTCGCTGCATGGGAAGCATATGCATCATCCGATGCAGACGGAGACGGTTTGACTTACGGCCTGGAGTTCCTTCTGAATACACAACCTCAGGATTGGGACAGTGACAACGATGAACTTCCTGATGGATGGGAGTTCTTCCATGGTTTGAATCCGCTTGATGCGTCAAGCCTTACTGTGAATGGTTCTCTTGGTGACCCTGATGGAGATAGCCTATCGAACAAGGATGAGTACCTCTACGGTATCCCATCTGGTTGGGATAATCCAAACACTCCCAACGTGCTTGACAATGGTGTTTGGTGGAATGGAACCGTCCCTACAAGGAACTGGGACGAAGAATCAGCTATGCAGGCAAACCAAGGTGCTGGTTCAGATGGTGCAGATGAGGACCCAATGGGTAACATCTGTGCTGATGGCATGGACAATGATCGGGATGGGGCAGTTGACTCAGCAGACAGTGATGGTGACGGAGATGCCGATTGTTCATCTGATGATGATGATGGTGACGGAAGCATCGATGAGGATCCTGACGGTTACGATACCGATAATGATGGTATGAATGACGGTTGGGAGGTCGCTAACGGTCTCGATCCGACTGTTCGAACCGGTGTAGATGGGCCCAATGGTGACCCCGATGGCGACGGTCTCGTCAATCTTTACGAATACGTGAACCCAACTTGGACCACGCAGAATTCAGGTACGCCTTACTTCATGCCAGGCGCTCCAGGCCAGCAGAGGACTGAGACTGAGTCCCCCTGTAATCCGGTCCTAGGGATTGGCCCAGGTGGCTGTGCAACATCAACTGCCGAGGTTGATGGTGTCACATCGACTAACCCACAGAGTCCTGATACTGATGGCGATGGCCTCAATGATAGTTACGAGGCACTTACGCTTCTCACGGATCCAACTGACTCCGATACCGACGGAGATGGTATTCTCGATGGAACTGAGGTCAATGGGCAGTATGGAAACCCCGCGCAGGCCTCTGATCCTCGCGATAACAACACTGACGATGATCCCTTTGACGATGGTGATGAGGACACAAATGGCAATGGTTTTGTTGATAGTAATGAGACAGACCCTACCCGTGCAGAGGATTCGGGGGATTTCGACGGCGATGGGATTGAGAATTGGGAGGAGAACCTGACCTGCACTATGTGGGATGTAGCAGATACTGACTTTGGAGGTGCCGCGGATGGTTTTGAGATTCTTGCAGGAGTCAACACAGATCCTTGCCGTTCAACATTCGATTACGTGACTGTGTATTCAAATTACGATGCCAGTTCACAGGTGCTTCAAATTGCTAATGCTACTGGTTTTGGCGCCGGATTTTTCGAGTGGCGTCCGACTGCTCCAGCTCGAACCGGATTCTACAATTTGAGTAATGGCTCTCTTGTTCCATTCACATTCACGGGCGCAGACGATACCTCGAATCCCAATCGCTTGGTAGGAGTTAGTGTGCCTCCACCTGCTACGACTCAGACAGTGATACACAAGAATGGGTCATGGTGCTGGGATGCGTCTATTCAACCTAGTAACAACGATGTATGGTGTGATGATGATTATGCTGACACTGATGAGGATGGTTTGGCAGATTGGGAGGAATCATTCGGATTTTGGGGTTACCAATCAGACCCATATGACGAAGATTCCGATAATGATACAGTAAACGATCTCGATGAAATCATCAATGGTACTGACCCCCAAGAGCCTTGCGATAACAATCGTGACGATGATGGCGACGGGCTGAACAACTACTTTGAGAATACTACGGGTTGCGCTCTTTTCTACATCCCAGGTATGGGTGGAAATGGTTCCCTCGATACCTACCTGACCAATTACCAGCAAGCAGACACTGACGTCGGCGGCGTCTGGGATGGACAAGAATATCTCGATGGTACCAACCCACAGAATGACCCCTCTGATGATTTGAATCCCGCCGACACGGATGGCGACGGTATCCCCGACGCTATTGAGAACAATACTGGAACCAACTGGTTGGATCCGGATACCGATGGAGGAGGTCTAACTGACTATCAAGAGTGCCCTCCTCAGTTCTGGTCCACTCTTTGCGCGGGTTCGGGACAAGATCCGTTCGACCCCACAGACGATATTATTCAGAATCAGGTCGCTTTCTGGGCAAACAATACGACGGTCAACGTAGATCCGGCTTTGACACACTATTGGAGAGTAAATACCTATGATTTCTACACCGGCGTAGATTACGGGGTGAACTCATCACTGATTGTTCTCAACCCTATGACGCCAGGTTTCTCAGACAATAATTGGATTGCTTCCTCTCAGTTCCATAACAATTCCACCACATGGGAGTACACCTTCCCTTTCACAATCAATGTGAATTCCAATCTTCCAGGTCATTGGAGTATGACTGATTATTCCTCGTGGTCAGATCCTGCTGCCGGTTTGAATCATACTAACTATACACATGATATTCGTGTTACCGATGCGCCAATCGATTTCTACTTTGGCAATGCTCCCGAAATATGGTTTTCCGATTCGGTTCGTGGAAACAGCACAGGCTACCAATCGAGTTCCTATGCTACGGATGTTCCAGATTATTTCACAGACATGACTATGCTTGAATCCGAGGTATACAACATCACGCAGTCGATATTGACATCCAGCGGTGCACTAAGTGCATACGATAAGATGGAGGTTCTGGTAGATTTCATTGAGAATGGTAATGCTACATTCACTCCTCGGTTGAATTACGACGGTAGTGGATACCCACAAGGTGGAGGCCCTGACTTCACGCACTTCCTCTTAGTGGATAGTAAGGAAGGAACTTGTGACGAGTGGGCAACAGTCCTCACGAGCATGGCTCGTCTCTCTGGCCTCCCTGCTCGTAAGGTCACAGGTTTCGTCGATGGAAGCTGGCATGGAACCGGCTACGAGGTCTTCGGATTCAACAGCGCATCGTGGGTAGAGGTTCACATGCAGACAAATTCAGCTCTCGGTAATGCAGACATGGGGTGGGTTCCTTTCGATGCTTGTCCTCCAGCCGAGGATGTGGAGATTCTCAATGCGACCTTTGGCCCAATCATTGTAGATCGCAATGGAACCAGTCCGCAACTTTTCTTGAATGGAACGATGGTCTACTCTGCGAACCTGACTGCAGTTCCAAACCTCGTTGTCGATCTCTATCTCGTGCCGTTGCCAGAGGTCGGAGCGGTCCCAGGCGCCGCTTCACAACCAAGTCGTCTTGTTGGTACGGCCATTACAGATGTCAACGGTAATTTCTCTGCGAAGGGGATCCCTCCTGAGTTTATTCCACCTGGTTACGGGGGTTTGGTTCTCCAGACTGTTCCTTCAGGATATGTTGGTTCAAATGGACTGTTCGATAACTACATCGTAAATGTCACCGATAATGTCACTTTCATCGTCGAGTCGCCTCTTCCTGTCAATGAGCCAGTATTTGGTGCTGGTTCTAATACTACGATGAGTGGGCGCGTTGAATTGACCTCTCCGCCGGCTGGAGATTTGTCCTTGATTGACGCATGGGACATCGACAGTGATGGTCTGCCTGATGGTTTCAGTCAAGTATACTTCAACTGGACTTCTACAATTAATGGGCCTCAAGTCTTTACGGCTTCTATTGGTCCAAACGGTTTCTTTGAGATCACCATACCTGTTGACGAGAATGAGTCACAAGGATTGGTCAACGCTACACTGGAGTTCCCCGGGTGGCATGAAGACGATCTTAACAACGGTTCAAGCCCACTTTATCACATTCGTCCAACGACACAGGTTGTGAGTATGAATATCACACCATCGCCGAATCTTGATATCGTTCTTGAGGGGCCGTCTTCAAACAATTCTCTTCTGGAGATTAATGATAACATTACAATGAACGGGACAGTCCTCAGTCGTGGGCTCAACCCCGTACCTATGGAGGGAACTCTCTATCTCCAGATGCGTGTGAATGGTTCCGGCACTCCTTTCGTAGACATCGCGAACTGGGAACTCAATTCCACTACTTGGTCCGGTAATCCCGGGAATTTCTCAATCTCTTGGTTCATGGATCCAGCTTTGGTTCCAATCACTCCCGGATACATCGATGCTCGATTCATCTTCGATTCAGCAACCTTGGAAGCTAATGATGAGGTAATCATGCCACCTGGATACGGGCTGAAGAGTTACCTTACCTTCGATTACTTCCTTGATGCGATTCCACGGGATCAACTCGGATTCATCTCAATCTCAATGTTCGATCATATGGGTACCTTCGATCAGCCATTCAATGGTACTTATGAGACCGAAATAGACGGCGTTCTCGTGAACACCACAGTTGATCCTGTGGATGGTGGATTCGGCTTTGAGTACACTCCTCCAATTGTTCCTGCTGGAGATTATCCACTTTGGATTAACTACTCAGGTTCCCAATGGTACTATCCTGCCACTAACAACTCCACTATTCGTATCCAAGGTTTAGCCGCAGTATCTGCAGTTCTAGGTCAGAGTTGGACTCACATCGGTGGAACAAATTACGTTACAGGTGATATTCGAGATGTAAATCTCACAGGTTCTCCTCTTGTACTGGGAAATAACTCCTCAATTTCAGCCATACTCGAGATTCCAGGCACTGGCCCTTCAGGACCGATGGGTGAACCTCCAGCTCCAGAATTAATCCCGTTAGGTGGGACTTGGTTGGATGTGGCTAATGGGACCTACAATCTTTCATTCACTGTTCCAACATTTGTCGGAGCAGGGGTCTATTCACTTAACATCGAGGCTGATTTCAATTCAGCAGCTCTGCCAGGTGGGGCATACTTCTACACTGAGGAAGGCATTTCAATCGACATTGGAGTCGAGTCTGAAGCTGTCCTTGTTGCCATTGATCCTCCGTCGACAGTCATAGCTGGTGACATTCTTCTGGTCAATGCGAGTGTCCGAGATGTTGCGGATGAAAGCAACATAACTGGTGCAGCAGTCCAGTTCATCTGGGATTGGGATGGTCCTAACAACCAATCCTTGCAATCTGTCACCACCGGTTCCCCCGATGGTATTGCGCGTTTCAATCCGGCAATTCCGGCTTCAGCGGAACCTGGGTACTACACGGTTCGAATCCTCATGGCTGATGATGTAACCGATCCGCTTTCCACAGGTTCTGCACGTTGGATTGGGAACCATACGGATCTGAATATCACGGTCCTCGTCCCAACTATCATTTCGAATCTCGTGATTACTCCTCCAACATTCCTTACTGCAGGATCCAATTTCCAATTAGAGGGGCAAGTTGAGGATGCGATTGATCCTAATCGGAATTTCTCAGGTCCAATTGACATTACCATTTTCTTTGAGGGTAATTCCAGTGAGGTCCTGATTTCCTCGTTTACCACAGCTGTAAACGGTAGTTTCAATCTCACTGTTCCCACAGATCCTGCTGGCGATGGACTATCCAGTGGAAACAAAACTCTGGTCGTTGGTGTCCTAGAAGGGTCCAGTCCTTTCTATCTCCCAAGTAATCTCACTCAGAATGTACTCGTTAAGGGAGTTACTGACTTTACACAGACGACCCCGTTGATTCCTATAGTGGTAAATCGTGGTGATTTCATTGATTTCGGTGCGACACTTGTCGAGGCTAGCGATAACAACAGGGCTCTTGGGAATCAAACAATCGGCGCACTATTCCATGATACTTCACTTCCAATCGAGGTCACGAATGATACCGGCGTCGTCCGCTTCAACTTCAGTATTCCAGACACACATCCGCTTGGTTTGGTTGATATGACGCTATCTTATGCGGGCAATTTCACTCTACTTGGGACGAATCGAACGTTTAGCACTGTGACTGTCCGGACAATAACAATCCTCGTCGTCGACCCGATTGTAGCGAATCCCATCGCAGGTGGGACATTCAATGTCACAGGTACACTGACTTCAGAGAATGGTTCAGGGATCATCGATCGCAACGGTAATCCACTCTTGCCATCGTTAGTCATTACAATTGATGGATTCTCGGATACCTTCACCCCTACGAATGGTACTGTATACGATGGTAACTGGACTGCTACGATTACGCTTGATCAGACATTCCCTCGTGGAACACACAATCTCAATGCTTCTTTCACACCGACAGTGAACTATTTCCTCGGTTCGAATAATGGTACCACATTCGATAGTCGTGGATACACAATACTAGACTTCGCGGATCCTCTAGATCTTGATCCAGATAGGCGCACAGTCCGTGGTAACAATGTGACTGTTGGTCTAAGCCTCTTCGATAACGCCGGTGATGCAGTTGAAAATGCTACAGTCAATATTTCGATTGATGGCCTGACTTCATTCGACGTCATGACAGATTCGAGCGGATTTGCAGTGGGTAACTTCAGCGTACCTTCAACTTGGCCGGTTGGTTTCATGACAATCAATGCGACTTATGCTGGACTCGCAGGGACGACAGGCGTGGCAGGCGATGCAACCTTTACTCGTGTTGTGATTCTTGCACCAACAGTTCTCACTGTTGATTCGGTAGAAGGTGATCTTGTCGCAGGTCAGATGATCTACATTAACGGCACACTACTTGATGAAAATGGAGCCGCCCTTCTGAATCAAACCGGGGCCCCTGTAGGTGGATTAGTTCATCTTGCAATGGATGGCATTGATACAGGGACTTCCACAATCGTGCAATCTGACCCAGTTACCGGTTCATGGAGCATAGCATACACGCTGCCCCTTGATACCACTCCAGGTACACACAATGTCTCCACCTCATTCCTTGGTGGATTCCTTTGGGTGGACCCTATGGGCGAGGGTGACTCGGTGAACCCTGAGTTCTATCTTGGTTCGTTTGCGAGTTTGGAATTCGATGTATCGGTGCCCACTGAGGTTCGCCTCTATGGGGGCGGTACAGAGGTTGTTCGAGAAGACCTCCTCAGTCTTGTGGGTGTTCTCTTCGATGTAGCTGAACGTCCAGTTCCAGGTCAGAATCTGACAGTATGGATGAATGGTCAGTTCTTGACTAACGTTACCACTGATGCGGAGGGGTCATTCTCAATTCTCTACCCTGTTCCATTGGATATGGATCTTGGAACTCAGACCGTCGAGGTCCGATTTGCAGGTGCCCCACTCTATCTGCCATCTACAAGCTCCACTTCCTTTGAGGTATTTGCTCCGACAGTTCTCACAGTTGATGCATTGGATACCGCTGCTGTAGGTGACGAGGTAATGATTACAGGTACAATACGAGACAACCTTCCCGACGGTTGGATTGCTGGACACTTTGTCACCGTGCGTGTGGATAACAGTATAATCGGAACGGCTACGACTGAATCTGATGGTTCTTGGAATCTAAGTTGGATTGTTGGCCCGGCATTCTCTATCGGTGACCATCTTATTCTCGCCTACGCGGAGCCTCAGGGTTACTACCTAGGTGGAGAGGCGAATACGTCGATTACCATCAAGCATAATGCGATTTTCACAGGTATCAACCTCGAAAATAGTGGATACGCTACCCGTGGTGAAACTTGGAACCTATCTGGTTCACTTGTAGACGGGGATACGAGTCCTCAGATTCCTATTGAGGGTGCGACGGTGATTATCGAGGTCGATGGCCAACAGATTACAACTGCTCTCACCGATACAAATGGTAGGTTTAGTGTGGAAATCCCTGTTGAGTTCTCATCTGATCGGGGTGCACACACAATTCGTGTGAGCTATGAGGGTAATGATCAGTTCATCGGCGATGATGCCGAGGTTACTGCATACACTTGGGCTGACATCACTATCGAGATTCTTGGTGTCTCAGACAATAATATCCGTTCTAACGCATCCCACCCAATCGAAATTACTGGCCGTGTTCTCGAAGTGGGCGGAACCGGAAATGTCGTTTCAGGGGCATCTCTAGTACTCCTATGGGAGGGCTCGCCAGAAACAACTGCCGTGGTTTCATGGGATAACGCCACAGGTCAGTTCACGATTACCATGGTCGGTCGAGCCCCTATGCAGGCGGATATCCAGTTTGATGTCCAGGTTGCGCAGGATGATGTCCGTTGGTTCAACTCTGGTGAAGAAATTGGTATTGACGCCTTCCTAATGATCCCTGCATCTTTCGTTGCCGAACCTGTAACAGTCCAATTGGACTCGAGAGAGATCATTGGTATCGTTCGTGTCGTGGCTGATGACAACGGTTTACCTCTAGCCAATATATCCATTTCAGCCATCTTGTCTAATCAATCATCTGAGTTGACACAGTTCGGTAAGCTCACAGATGAGTTCGGCATCTTCGAGTATGTCTTTGTCAGTCAGGAACCTCTGCCACCATTCTCAGATCAAGCACATTGGGGGCAGTTCAACATCACGTTAGACAGCACCTCCGATGTGATTGCACCCATTGACCGCGGCGATTTACTCAACCTGAAGGTTGACCTACAGTATGAGCAATTAGAAGAGGTCTCTTCGGGACTTTCGACCACTACCATTGCCTTCCTAGTTATTCTGCTAATCAGTGCTTCAGTTGTTGGTTTCAGGCTAAGGAACCGTAAGACTGCTATTGAGGAGATGCAAGACATATTCTCCTATACTGCGGAGTTGTTAGCGGCTGGTGATTCAATCCGTGAAGCGATCTTCAATTGCTATGAGGACCTTTGTCTCGTTCTGATGCAGAGTGGATTCCTGCGTCGTGACTTCGAGACAGTCCGTGAGTTCGAAGTCGCCATCCGGCAGGCTCTCCCAATACGGGAGTCCGCTCTAGAGGCCCTCGATACGGTATTCGAAGAAGCTCGCTACTCATCCCATGAAATGGGGGAGCAACACACTGCTACTGCGCAGCAGGCATTGGCAAACGTAGTCAGCGAGATTCAGGGTATTGAGGAAGTCCCAGGACGGTAATCGTCACTATTCGAGGTGGATGTCTAGTCCGCCATCGGTGAATCTAGCGTTAGCGATAGAGATTCCACTTGGTAGTGGAGTGACGATGGATTCGAGACCTTCTCGGTCGATCCGGATGAATTCCGTGGCATCGACATAGCCGGTGAATACCTTGATTCCATCTACTGGGACCTCCTTCATGTGGATGTGAATTCCATCATGTATTGGGGTTGCATCGAGAGAGGCTCCTGAGAGTTCGCTTGCCAAGATACGAGATCCGGCTTCACGTGTCATTTCGACAAGTTCGCCAGTGTGGCGGACAAAGACATCGGCTTGAATGGCTGCATCGAGTGACCCTAAATCACGGCGGATGAAGCGCTGATGAAGTGCTGATGCATCCATTTCAAGCCCAGCAGGCGTCTCTTCTTCGTCCTCTGAATCCAGAACGACTGGAGTCCATTCAACCTTCTCCATAGGACTCGCTGGGGTCGCCGAAGGTCATCAACCCGTCGTCTCATTCCGTATTTCGTGCTGGTTCAGGATGTCGCTGAAAGAATCGACGAACAAGCCTCTCTGTGGCTTCTGGTTCACCAGTATGGAACATATTGAGGCCCGTTGGGAGGCATGCTTTGTATCCTCTGTCGTCAACTCGTCGTTCGAGAACAAGTACAACGGCACGGTCCTTCGCCTTTCGAATAGCCCTTCCCATCGCTTGGAGGATTGCATTCATCGCGGGTTGTGCTGCAGAGTACTTCCAAGCGTTCCGTTCTCCAAATCGATCAGATATGTAGTCGCGGAGTGCCTGGTTTGATGCAGTTGGAGGTGCCATCGGTATACCTACGCATATGACTGCATCGAGGATGTTACCTTCGTAGTCGACGCCTTCTGAGAGTCGAGCATTGTAGACGCCTGCGAGAAGACATCTCTGTCCAGAGTCCCTTGAGCGATGAAGACGATTGAGCACATCCTGCACCCTACTCTTTGACCAAGTTCTCTCTTCCACAATTAGGTGGAGTCCTGGCCACGAACCGTCCTCGATAATTTCCTCCAACATGTTGTAGGATGGGAGGAAGACGGCCACGTGTCCTGGTGTTTGTCGGAGTAAACCGTGGATATGTTCACGTATTTTACGTGTATTCGATGCACTGCGATCCTTGTAACGTGTAGTTACATCTGTAGCAAGGATAACTGGTCGACGATCACTTTCGAAGGGACTTGAGTATTCCTTGTAGACGGCTTCTCCTTCCGTTGGCACCCCTAGGATGTCTCCATACATTGAGGGGGGGAATAACGTACCTGACATCAAAATCCCTCCCGAGGCTTGCTTGAGGATCGGTTTTGCAACGACACCTGGGTCGAGGAGATATGTAGTGATTCTACCTTCCTCGCCCAGCATGTCGAAGACAGTAGCAAGTGCAGAGTCACCTTGACGAGTGTAGAGAATATCGAGTAATTCCGCTAGACGATGGCATGCAATTTCTGGGTCCGTATCTAGTGCCTCGTCAATTTCGATTCTAACTGATTCTAATGTGTGTATAAATCGGGCCATAGTCATCGGCTCATCTAGTGTCTCTTCTAGCGAAGAATAGAAAATTCCCAGTAATTCTTCTGGATCAGTCATTTGTTCAGCATCGTCGCCAAGAACTCGTTTGAGATTGTTCAGATGCGCTCCTACCTTTTCCCTTATTCTCATAAGTGCCTTTTCTGCGAGTAAAGCCTCTTCTGCATCCTCCGTCCATATTTCAGTCCCATCAGCTTCCAATGCTTTAGCGACGGCCTTGTCCTCATTGCCGCGATGTTCCTGCATCTCGCTAACACAGTCGCGGAGTACCTTTGCCGTCAAGCGCCTTTCGAGACCTCTTCGGATTCTATTAGGGAGGTTGTGTGCTTCATCAACTATCAGTATTGAATTTGATAGTTCCACACCCATTGAGTCAAGTGATGCTTCTCTGACCTTGTCAATGAATACATGGTTGTAATCCAAAACAATCAGATCACATTCTTTGGCACATTGCCTAGCACATGTCCAAGAGCAGACCTTCCTTTGCTTCCCCTGTTCTATTACATCATCAACATGTCTGGGGTCCTCAAGGATGTATCTCTTGAGCCCCTCTCTTGCGTCGTGTAGAATGCTATCATTAATCCCAAATTCACAATTACACCTCCCTGTGAATCGATCCACATCAACACACATTGACTCTCTTCCAATTAGGTCCACAAGACGGACTTTTTGTCCATTCATTCGAGTGTTAATCTTTCGAACGGTATCTACTACAATCCGATGTTGACTTTGACGCCCAGTCATGAATAGAACGGTCTTCTTTCCATCTGGATGGTTGGTGGCTCTAGCAAGTGTTGCGCTTAGTGCAGCAGCTGTTTTTCCAATTCCTGTTGGTGCGGCGGCAAACAGGTAACCATTTTTTTCGAGTGTCGCCAATGCGTCCTCTATCATCTCACGTTGGCTATCCCTCAGGACATCGTGAGCAACGAAGGAGAATGAGGTCGCCACGAACACCATCCTCACGCGGCCCTTCAAGAAGATTCGCTGAGGAGCCTTCCGGCTGGCCCAGTTGGGGGTGCCCCGCCGAAGCGGGGCGGGTGTGTGGGTGATTATCTGGTGGAAAGGGTCTGCAGGGCGCGTATTCTCAATCCCGAAAAGTTTCCTGGCATGTAGGTGGTTTGGTCAAATCCATGGAGTTCTGTGGCTGCATCTAGCGCTCGATCCCGAATCTCATCCATTGGTTCGTTGTTGAATATGCGGCGGACGGGTTCTGACTTGGTCGACTTCGCCAAGAGTCGGTTGCGTAGAGCACTGCGCAGAGCAACATGGGTGAAGACATTGGTCGCGGGGGGGCGCTGAGGCCCCCCCGCATTGGTCGAGTTCCCATCCCCTACCATGTCCATTTGCCCCCATTAGGCTGTGTGATCCTCATTCTGACGACTTTTGTCGTGGAGATTCTTGAGGCGCTGTTCCATTTTCGTTTGCAGCGTCTCGCCCTGATTCATGACTGCATTCATGTGATCTCGAAGGGCGTAACGTGTTACAGTCTCAGGTGTGTCGCCATTAATTTGGCAGAACATATCGAGTTTCTCTGTCAGATCGGGCCCCAGGTCGACTTTCACAGTCCCTCCTACAGCTCGTGAGGGTCCGGATTCCAATAGGAGTCGGACTGCGTGTCGAATAACATCCGAACGGTTACGCATCCCATCGAAGCCAACTAATTGTTCAAGCATCATTAGGTGATCCTCAGGAATTCTGAGTGAAACCATCGGACTCTTGTTGGCCATGTCTCCGTGCCCTCCGGGCTCAATGTTATGGCGGCATCATATGAATGTATTGCAAATGAAATACATTTGTATTACACGGGTATTCTACTCTTCTTCATCTCCGCGTTTCCTGTTTTCATTCCACAATTTCCAACTGATTAGTCCAATTAGTGTTGAAGTTGCATGGCCAATTGAAATGGCTGCATCTGTGCCGTAACTATTGTAATTCCAAACTTCGAATAAGAAGACGAGTATCAAGGGAAATTGTGGTTTCTTAGCATGATAAGCTAGTGCCCCCAGAGCCCCAAACATTCCAATTGATCCACCTCTGAATGACCTACTCATGACGTATGAAAATAGGTCAATATCGGGATTTATGGCAAAACCAACATTGTAAAAAATCGCCATAAGCATAGATGTTAACGCGCTTGTTCCGATGAAAATTACCGCTGCATTTTTCCAATTATTATGTGCCTCAAACGATTGTAAAAAGAAAATTATTCCCGCTGTAACATAAATTGCGTGTACTGTGTCCCAATGTGCAAAGGGTGAAATCAATAATGATAATAAGAAAATTAGAGGATTTGTAGTCAATTCATTTGGGTCCATTCTAGCGATTTGTTCACTTATTATTCTTAGATCATAGAACAGGCTTCCTTCTAGAGCCTCATCAATTAGAATGACATAAATCCAAACGATTACGAGATATGCTATTGTAAATCGTCGTGTTCGTAAGATTTCTAGTGGGTTAAGTAGCCTTCCAGATGCATCCTTCCAAGGCGCTACAAATCCAAGTAAGTTCTTGGAAGTATGTTGTGGTTTAGATGGGGAGTAGATTTCACCATCCATATGTTATCGCCATTTTTTTTCCATTTGAAACCTCTCCTAAGATTGAATTGATGTTCTATCCTGATTTTTCAGATTATAGGAAAGGTAGCATTATCGATCCTGCGATAACAAACATCACGCATGCAATCCCTCTATCGATGAACTTCCATGCATCTGGTTTGTCAAGAACAGAAGAAAGCCTCCTTGCCCCGTAACCGAGGGCGAAGAAGAACAGAAATGATGCGAGAGCAGCGCCAATAGCAAACATGAATCTGTCGTCTACTGAGTGCCTACTGGATGCCCCTCCGATTAGAATGACAGTGTCAAGGTACACGTGAGGATTGAGGAATGTGAACGCGAGCAAGGTCAAAATCGTGGAGCTCAGCCCCTGCGCCTTTTCATTACTGATTGACATCCCGACTGGATTCATGGAAGACCTAATTCTCATTACGCCGTAGATCGCGATGAAAAGAGCTGCTGCGATAGAGATTAGGAAATCTGCTCCCTCGATATTTGCAAGGATAGATCCGAGTCCTAGCACGCCTACGATAATCAGGAGGGCATCAGATAGGGAACAGACGAGGCAGACGACGAAGATATGGGACCTCAGCAGCCCCTGTCTAACTACGAAGATGTTCTGTGGCCCAATCGCGAGTATCAGACCCATGCTGAGAGCGAAACCCTCGATGCCAGGAGACCAGAGGCCCATGGCCTTAGAGTAAAGTTCCCCTCCTTGAACTGGTTGTAGCCTAGAGAACTAAATTACTGTGAATGGATGATATACGGGGACCGAATCCTGTGACTATGGGCGCAACGAGTGGAGACCGCGGACGATACATGCTGCTTCGTATTGTAGAGGTCGCGATGGAGGATGAGATTCTCACTGACGAAGAGTCTGCAATATTGGATGTGATTGCATCTGTTATGGGATTAGAGCCGTTGGATGTCCAGGATTCGTTAGCAATTGCTAATGGTTCGATGTCATCTCCTCATAATGACGATGATATTCGTGCACACAATCGCCGCCACCTTGGCGATATGGCTCTGTATCAGAATGTTCTCATTACTGCTCTCGATGACGAGGTTATCACTGAAGATGAGATGGCAATGTTGGATGTTCTTCGTCGAGTTCTCCAACTCCAGAGTGATGAGCACGCGATGATGGTGGAGCAAATCCGACTCCTTGCGTCCAGGTCAGAAGGTTCTGAACGATTGACTGAAAGGATGGAACGATATCTTGTTTTGCATCCTTTTGCTTGATTTTTAGTTTCACTCCCATACGAATGCACTATATCTCCGAAAAGGTCTCCTTTGTTTGATGAGACGCTTCGCTGCTGCACTATTGGTTTCCCTGTTTCTCGTACACCTGATTTCTGCTTCAGTAGTGAATCCTGATGACGGGTCCAATTCCACCCCCCTCGAGGAAATACCATTGACTTCGTATGTCAGTAGTAGCCAGTACCTCTGGCATCAGAACGCAGGTGGCAGCAACTCCGACAATGTTCGAGGGCTGGACGTGGATGATTTGGGGAATATCTACGTCTGTGGAAACTATCATCAGATTGCAAATTTTGGCTCATTCAGTACTCCTACGTCCTCTAGTGGGAGTTCAGATATCTTCGTAGCAAAGTTATCCTCAACGGGCGACTGGCTCTGGGTCAAAACTGCAGGGTCTACTAGCTCTGACTACTGCTATGATATCGATGTAGATGGGGGTGGAAATGTGAGTATTACTGGTATTTTCTACAATACAATCTCATTTGGTAGTACCTCATTTTCCTCATCTGGATCCTACGATGCCTATGTTGCTGTTCTCGATACCATGGGGAATTGGCTCTGGGCACAGAAGATTGGCGCAAGTAGTAGCGATTATGCTCATGGCGTCGCAATCGCAGATTCTGGCAATGTTTACGTCACTGGATATTGGTCTTCAGGAACACTCTCCTTCGGTTCTGCTGGGTCATTATCTTGCAGCAGTTGTTACTCGGATGCTTACATTGCTAGCTTAGATTCGCAAGGAAATTGGCGCTGGGCACAAGGGATAGGTGGGTCTTACTACGAGCGTGGACGCGGTGTCGCAGTGGATGCTCAGGAGAGAGTATACGTCACTGGTGAGTTCTCATATCAGGTGGATTTTGGGCCAACTAGTCAGTACAACTATTATTCCTATGACTATTGGGGATTCATTGCTCAATATTCGTCTACGGGTGTATACAGTTGGTCTCAGAAGTATGGTTACAGTTCGTACGAGACTTATCCTGAGTCAATCGATGTAGACGATGGCGGTAATGCCACGGTCTGTGGTCGATTTTACTATTATACCGAGTTTAATTCTAACCGGCTAAACGCCTATGGTGGCAGTGGCTGGGACATGTTCGTAGCTCAGATTTCACCAACTGGTACTTGGAACTGGCAGCAGCAGGGCGGAGGGAGCAGTACGGACTACTGTTACGATGTAAGTGTTGAAGATACCACTGGAGAAATTGCCGTTACGGGTTACTACAATAATGCGGCTTGGTTTGGACAATATGGTGTCAATTCGATTGGAAGTAATGACGTGTTTATGGGGGCACTATCATCGAATGGTGCTTGGAACTGGGTCAATAACTACGGATCAACTTCTAGTGACACTGGATATGGGGCGGCGATTCTTGGAGACGAGACATATTTCACATTCAACTTCCCAACTGGATTGACAATTAATGGGTATACGGTTCCACATTACGGGAGCCAAGATTTCGCTATTGTTGTACACGGCGTAGATACGGACGGGGACAAGGTTGGCGACCGGACAGATCGCTTCCCCCTCGATCCAACTCAGTGGTCAGATCTTGATGGTGACGGCTACGGTGACAACTGGGCGGACTCATCTCTTAATGCAAGCCGGATGGGTGGTCCAGGCGTCTACGTAGATTTCGCAACCACGCCTGATCATTGTCCAGTTGTGGCTGGCAACAGCACACGTGACGTATACGGTTGCCCTGATTTGGATAGT
>DAFJ01000001.1 GCA_002497905.1 Euryarchaeota archaeon UBA251 | reverse complement strand
CAGGCATCGGAAACGGGAGATGATCAGTCCGCATGGTCTCACTCCGGAAGAGATAGAATTTCATCAATCAGTGCCATCACCGCATGACCTCCGATGAGTTCGTCGCTTGCTACGGCACTTGCAGCCGCCTTTACTTCAGGGAATGCAGAACCTACAGCGACAGACCAACCCACAGTTGCAAACATTGGCAGGTCGTTGGGAGAGTCACCGACACCTATGCAGTCCACAGGGTCGATTCCGAGTGGGCTAAGGGCATGACGTATCCCTGCACCCTTGTTCATGCCTGGTTCATTGACATGAATTGCGAATCCAGTGCGTACAACTTCGAGATCATTCCATTCCGAAAGAGCGAGCTCCTTCTCAATCGCCTCGTTATCCTCACGGGTATAGAGGCACCATTCAGATTCACGCCAAGCATTAGATGAAATCCCTATTGGATCAAGACCTTGAATTTTTGTTGCTAACCACTCACACGCCATGCGTGCCCGAGTTCCATCTGCAAGATGGAATACATCAGCCCCCCTTCTCCAGTCCCATACGACTCCTCCGTTCTCACAGATTAGAGGACCTGTTAGGCCAAGATGTCGAGAGAGTGCCCAAGCTACAGGTCGAACATTCCCAGTCGCTAGAGCGACCGGCACTCCGACTGCTTCGAGACGTCGAAAGGCCTCTGGAAGTCCAGGGTGGATACCATAGTGCTCGTCAGTAAGCGTGCCGTCGATGTCACAGATAAGCATCGCCGGCCGACGGCCATTGGTCAGAGGCATCTCTGGCGCGCCCATACACCTCCATAATCTCCAAACCGATTTCAATGAACCGTGGTGGAGATGTTGAAAGGGAGCAGTTCACTCATACATTCATGGTTGAGGAGTCGGAGGACCTCTTCTTGGATGAAGAAATCGATTCTGTAGTCCATGATGCCATGGTTATATCCTCTGATTCCACTGTTCTTGAAGCAGAAATCGTTCATTCTTCTGGGATGAACCTGAAGGAAATGTTCCAAGGTGTAATAGCGAATATCAGTCGTGCTTTCACTTCAGTCACACTTTTTGCAGGTTCAATAAGTGGTGCGGCTCGATCAAAAGCGAGTAATTTCCGTCAGGAGAGAACGAAAAATATCGAACGTGCTGAAGCAATCCGTGAAGTCAAGGCTAACAGCGACTCCATTGTGATGGTTGCTTCAGAAATCCAACGCTATGAGTGGGACCTATTGGGGATGGATTGTCCAGATTGTGCGACTAAAGCAACACGCGCTGTTTCTCGGATTGATGGTGTAGAATCATGTGATGTTTCTGTTATGGAGGGTAATATTCGTGTGAAAATCGATCAATCTAAGACTAATTCCGCCCGTCTTGCACGGGTTCTGAATAGTATTGGATTTGCTCCGAATCAACCGTGGGAGGTGATTCAAGGAGTTACTCCACGAATGGTTGAGAATGCCCGAACGATTGATCGTAGAACCCTACGCCGAGAAATTCTGCAAGTTCCGGGTGTACTTGATCTTCAGATGGTCGAAGGGCGAATCGAAATTAAACGAGTAGACCCTATTTCGACACCAGATGATTTCGTGACTGGTCTTCGAGATATTATCGGTGTCGAACCTGTGCTTACGATAAGTTCGAATCGTTCACTTCGTCCGGATCAATGGCGTTTGCTTGGGGCCCTCGCGACAATACCGATACTAGCGGTCATCATATTACTAGAGTCCCGTAATATGGCAACTACCGCTGAAGTAGTTGCCTTTGTGTCAGTATTCATTGTAGGCTGGTCGATGATGTCTGAGGCGTTCAATAGTATACTGAACCGTATTCTTGCATTCCAGGTTCTAACAACAGCTGCGGTTGTTGGCGCACTTATTCTCCAAGAATATGTGGAAGCATTGTTGGTTGTGGGCTTGGTTGCATTCGCCTCACATCTTGAAGAGCGAGCTATTGTCAAAGCAAGAGAAGCGATGCAAGGTGGTCTTGATCGCCTACCGAATGAAGCTAGAATAGTCGGTGAGAATAACAAAACCACTTTTTCTGCCTTTTCCGTTCAATCTGAACCAGTCGGTAATCGATTGATGGCACTTCAGCCTGTGACCTCTTTCGCCACTGATTATCATCCTCATACAACATCGGACATGGTTCCTGTCGCTACCCTCCAATTGGGAGATCGTGTGGAGGTGCGGAGTGGTGAGACCATCCCTGTCGATGGTCGTATCGTGGAAGGATCCGGCTATATCGATCGAGCGCCACTCACCGGAGAATCCCTTCCAGTGGGAGTGACTATGGGCGCTTCTGTCGAAGCGGGTTTGACTCTCACACGCGGCCCAATTGTAATTGAGACGCTTGCTTTAGAGGATGAGACCCATCTTGCTGGCCTGATTGATATGGTTCGAAAATTCAGGGATAACCCCCCTTCTATTCAGACGACAATAGAGAAATTCACAAATTGGTGGGTTCCATTGGTGCTATTTGGTGCACCAGTTATCGCTTGGCTCGCGTATGGAATAACTGAGCAGACCATTCTAACCACTCTTCTTCTATGGGTTGTATCCTGTCCTTGTGCTCTCTTACTTGCTTCACCTATTCCGCATGCTGCTGCTCTCTCACATGCGTCCTCTCAAGGAATTGTCGCGCGGGGAGGAGATGTTCTTGAGAAAGCGGCGCGAGTTAATCTCGCCTTGCTTGATAAGACGGGAACTCTCACCTCAGGCCGCCCACGTCTCCATTCTATTGTCACAGCCAAAGGGTCGGAAGTTGATCGGTCTTTACGCCTCGCTGCCGGTCTAGAGAAACGTTCCAATCATCCTTATGCGGAGGTAATTCTCTCTTCACTCTCTGATGGAGATAGTCCAATGTCAGTAAAATCACTGAAGGATGGGGATGCAGGAGTATCTGGATTATTACGTAACAAGAAAGTGCTTATTGGAAGGGCAGATTGGCTTCAATCTCAAGGTGTAGGTATTTCATCGGATTTTGATCAAGCAATTTCGGATGCAGCAAAAGATGGCCATGGCATCTCCATTCTTGCGGAATCGGGGAAGGCCATAGCGATGTTTCGTTTTGTTCATGACGACCCTCGAGAAGGTGCTCAGGAATTAGTCACCTCATTGAAGCGTGCTGGAATCTCAGTCGAGATTCTTTCAGGGGATGAGCAGTCAGCTGTTGAGGTGTTTGGACGCAGTCTTGGTATCGATGCGAAAAATTGTACCGGTAATGTTACCCCTGAGCAAAAAGCGTCCTTCGTTCAGAAACGATCGGTTGCTCGACAGACGCTCATGGCGGGTGACGGATTCAATGATGCTGGGGCTCTTGCAGTCGCTGATGTCGGTATTGCGGTTGGTTCAGGGGATCAAGTAAACCTTGAGGCTGCTGATGTTCTGATTCCAGGAGAGGACCCTCGCGCCGTCCTCTCTCTCACCCGATTAGCCCGTTCTGCTCGACGAATCGTTCGCTTGAACATCGGCATTAGTTTAGCTCTAACCACTACCCTTGTTGCTCTGGTTTTGAGTGGTGTTGAAATTAGTATAGCAGCAGGAGTTCTTCTGCATGAAGCAAGTGTCTTCATTGTGATTTTGAACGGAATGTGGGTTGCAGGTAGTGGTTTTGAACGTGTTACAACTGTAATCGAAATTTTCCGTGATGTGGCCAAGGATACTGTCGAAGCGATGATAATATTGCTTGGTTCAAGGGACAACAGCGGTGCGACCGATTGAAATATCGAGGCATTGGAGCATATACGGGGGAGAACCATGACGGAGGAGCAAGAGGATACTCCAGTCGCTTACGAAATCATGAGCAGAATTAGCCCTCCACCTGCTAACTGCCCATCCTGTGAATCGCTTCTACCATCTAATCTTGGAGAACTCGATTGCGTTGTGTGTAGTGCGAAAGTACGTGTTGAGCATGAGCCAACCCGCCATGATTGGTTGAATGAGAAGGTTACCTGTCCCGCCTGCCGGCACGTGCTCGTTGCGGGTACCGATGTCCGCCCTGCCGATTTGCGCTGTGCAAGTTGCCGTCATGAATTTACACTATCTCCTAAAGTAATCAAGGTGGAGATCAAATGTCCGGCCTGTGAACGTGGTTTACGTATTACTCAGCGTCCAGGAGAACGGAATCTCAAGTGCCCTGCTTGTCAAGAGGGATTCCGAGTAACCTTCTGATTAGTGACGGTTACTTCCATTGGGCCGATAAATCGACATATATTGCATGTTAGGAACTGTCGAGATTATTTACCATGAAAGGTCCATCTCGTTCGGGGATGGGAACCCATGGCAACTGAAGATCTGTCGGAGACAAGGGATGGGGGACAGGCGAAGCCATCGCTTGCGGATCTACGCAGTAAGGTAGTAGGTTCAGTCAGTGACTCGTTTCATGGAACTGAACAATCTATTCAGGCTCTTGATCGTGAAGCCAGTCTCAGGACACAGGTGGATCGAGAACGGAGATTACGCATTGCTGAACAATCTGAACGAATTGCAAACATGAAGAGTGCAATGCGCAAGGCTAACGGAATAATTCATGATGAGGAGTACCGCTTGTTGGAGAGATCTTTGCGAGATGATCTTGAATCCGAACTCAAGCGACTTGAGAGTCAAGTGCTTGAACGGGAGGAAGCGGTGTTGAAGCAAGAACTCCAACTCCGCCTTGATCGAGAGCAGGAACAACTCAAGGAGGCTCTATTACTTGAGCGCGAACGTCGAGTTAAGGCCTCTGAGCAAGAGATTCGTGACCGCCTTCGTTCTGATATGGACGATGAGTTTTCTCGTCGCCAAGCCTTCCTGAAGGAGCGAATGGAGATTGAGGCAGAACAAGCTTTCCAGAAGCAGGTTCGTACAATGGAATCCGAACTCCGTCAGGACATGGAGAATCAACTCGGAACAGAGGAAGAGCGTCAGAAGACCAGGATTGAGGAAGGTCTCACAGAACGCCTCGCAGAGCGTGAGATTCAGATTCGTGAAGCGCTTAGAAACCGTCTTGAACAGCAACTACACCAGCGTTTGCGGGATCGTGAGACTCGCCTCCGAGCTGAATATGAACGTAGAGCTATTCGCATGGAGGAGGATGTAGCGAAGGACATTCAAGGTGAACTAGAGCAACGCTTAGTCGCCGAGACTAACCGTCTAGAGACTCGAATGCAGGAGGATCTCGAACTAGCTGTCGCTCGTAAGAGGGAAGAACTCAGGGCGAGTGTACTCAAGGCTTTGGAAGCGGACTACGTAGGTCGATTAGCGGAGAGAAAATCTCGTCTCCGTGATCGTTTTGATATTAGTTTCCAGCAGACGATTGATGACATAGAAGCGGGCCTCACTCGACAGATAGAAGGTGAACTAGATCGCCGTATACAGCATCAGTTTGAGACCTACCGTCTGCAGAGAGAGGCCGAGATTGGTAGTCAACTTGCCCGATTCCGCCATGATCGTGAGAATGAACTCCGAAATGAGATGGAATCTGACTATGATACTCGCCGTGCAAAGTGGGTCGAGCAGATTGAATCTGAATTCTCAACTAGGGAGGAGGCAACTAAACGTCAGATTATGGCTGAAATCGATGCTCGTCTTCGGAACGAGAGAATCTCTCTTGAGACCTCTCTGGATCTTGTGCGGCAGGAGACTGCTCTCGATCTTGAGGTTGAGATGGAACAGCGACTCGGTGAATTCCGTGAGCGTAAGGAGAGAGAAGTTGTCGAACAGCTTGAGCGACAGATGGGCAAGCGTGAGGAAATCATGCGTAACAAGGCTCTGATTGAGGTCCGACGTCGTGAAGCTGAGATGCGTGCTGAGATTGAAGCTGCTCTAGCAGTTAAGCGTCAAGAAATCAAGGAACGTCTCGCTACGCTTGAAGCTCGTTCTGAGGAATTCAAGCAGATGGCAGAAGCCCGCCTCAAGAAGGACATCGAGAAGGATTTAGTTAGCGATGAGGATATTGAGCGTGAGGCTCTAGTCGCGCAATTAGAAGAGAAGGATGAGGCATCTGAACAGGATTCTCGTCTAGCGAAGAGAGAAGCGTGGATGGGTGCTCTTGGAGCAGCTCGTTCGCAAATACCCGCAGGAGCAGCAGGAACTCTCGGAGGCGTTGGTCTTGGACAAGCGTCTCTACCAACTGACAATTCTCTTGGTAATTCAGCTATGACTGGACTGGATACCCCCGGTTTACCTGCAGCTCCCTTAGGAGGTAATCTTGCAGCACCTGTACGTGCACCAATCGGCTCAACTCGCCCGATGACAGCACTTGGAGCAGCAGCTCAAGGAGCCACCGGAGGATTAGGTACTTCTGGAGTGAAACCGTTCGGTCAAGCAGCTCCATTGGCTCCGAGTCGAGCACCTATTGGAACAGCCCAGACCGGTATGCCCGGTGTCCTCGGAACACAGCCAGCAGTCAAACCAATCAAACCCCTCACTCCACCATCCCCTACAGTAGATGACGAGAAAGAGGAGCCTGTTACGGAAGATGAGGTGATCGAGAATATTGCCGAGATGGATATTGAGGATACTCCTGCTACTAAAGGTCCACCAGGTGGTGGCCGAATGGTCCGTGATTCGACTGCAGCACCGAGTGTGAAAGGGCCCCCAGTGCGTCGTACAATCCAACCTAGCACCCCTGTTGAGGATGAACCTGTAGGCGAAGGAATGGCCGAGATTCGTCCAACTACAGATCGCCGGATGTTGATGCCAGAAGAAGCTGCTACCACTGCTGCGATTCGTCCAGTAAAGGTCATGAAGCCACAAGAATCGAAGGAAAAAACGGCTCCAATCAAACAGGTTCGAGTCCTTCGTCCTCAGGTTGCAGAAGCATCCAGTGAAGAGGAATGAGCAGTCGCTCAATACTCCGCCGGGTTGAAAGCGTAATCATGCTCTGAATAGCCATGGCCTCTCGTTCATGCAGCATCTTACTTGTCGCCCTGATGCTTGGTTCTCTAGGCACTGTTAGCGGGGCTGCAGGAGATATCGGTTATTCTGGAGAGATTTCTACTATTCCTGGCTCGAGCATCGGTTGGGCAGATCTGGGCAATGGACAGACCGCAATCGTGAATGAATCTGGAAACCTTACAGTGATTGAGGTACTAGGACAGAACGCTGGAAATGTGGTCTGGACGGGTATTATCAACGTCAGCGTTCTTTCTCTCGATCACAATCCGACTGACGGTCTCATTGCTGTTGGGCATAATCAAGGTGCAGCGATTTATTCTACGGTTTTTGAGTCAGTAATCTACTCAATTTCTTCTGGCCCAGTGGATGCTCTCTCCTTTGATGCAGAGGGGGATTTGTGGATTACCAATCGATTAGATAAGCGAGCGAGCGAATATTCGAATGGTGTATCCACCGGTGCAATGACTACTGCACACTCTATCGGAATCACATCCATTGAGGTCACACCACAAGGACATATCATCACTGGTGGACGAGATCGGACTCTTCGAGTTCATCAAGGAGATGGCTCACATACGGGTACTTTGACCGAACCAAATTCCGAAGTTACTGATATTATGGGTGACAGTAATGGCCTTGTTCATGCAATTACGAAGGATGGCCTCTATCTTGCATACAATTCCTCAGATTGGAATATCAGTCATTCTATGACTCCCTCGCCACCCGGTGAGTTGGTTAGCCTACATGACATCGATGCCGAACGAATCGCTCTTGGGGGCGCTGTTGGCCTCGTTCATCTCATGAATCGTAGTACTGGAATCACTGAGCAGACTCTGAATCAGGGTAATGGAGAGGTTGTAGGAATTCTAGGAGAAGGAGACGCTCTTGTAGTGCTGATGTCCTTTGCCAGCTCTTCGGATATTATGCTATTTGATATCGACACTGATGGTGATGGGGTAGTGGATTCAGTTGATGCCTTTCCTTTAGACAGCACTCAGACTACTGATCGCGATGGAGATGGATATGGGGATTCAGTTAACGGAAACAACTCAGATCGCTTCCCTGATGACTCAACACAATGGGTAGATCAGGATAATGATGGATATGGAGACAACCCAAATGGAACTAATCCAGATATTTTCCCACAGAATAGTGACCAGCATAAGGACACTGATGGTGACGGCTATGGTGACGCTAGTTATGGGCAAGATGGGGATAAGTATCCAACAGATGCGACACAGTGGGCTGACAGAGATGGAGATGGCTACGGAGATAACCTCGAAGGAAACAGTCCTGATGCTTGCCCCGATATGGGTGGCCAATCTTTCGAGGACCGACTTGGTTGCCCCGATATGGATGCGGATGGTTGGTCTGACGAAGGAGATTACTTTCCCGACGAACCAACCCAGTGGGCCGATACCGACATGGATGGTTATGGGGATGCCCAACAGGGTTATCGAGGTGATGCATGTGTTAATCAAGCAGGTACTAGCACTCGATATTTGCTCTATGATTCTGC
>DAFJ01000016.1 GCA_002497905.1 Euryarchaeota archaeon UBA251 | reverse complement strand
GTGCAGCGGTTACCCCCGACAAGGTCATGGAAAACGGTATCTGGACTGGCGAGTGGTCGGCAACAATAGAGCCTGGTGATTGGGTAGTCTATGTTGCCTATGATGCAGGCCAAGGAAGTCTTTCTGAATCACAGGTTGGAGTCGCTGCACTCGATGCTTCGATTTCAGACGGTGGTTCGGTGAATATCACTCTTGAGAATGCTGGAATGGCGTTGATTCAGACCAAGTGGTTTGATTTCGATGGATCAGAGCATACTATCAGTGATACTGCAGTTGCAAATGCACCAATGGTTTCGGCACCATCAATCAGTTTCAATATGATTTCAAAGTCGGCCGGATGGAACCTTACTGCTGATTCCAATGGTGATTTGAATCTCCTTCTGCCTGCTGGTTCCGTCTTTATTGAGAGCGAATTCCACACGACAGAACGTGATCGTGATATGGAATATTCTGCAGGGCAGGGGATTACGATTGGTGAGTCTCAAGAGTCTCCGGACACTATGCTTGAATTCACACGTCGTTCTATCCGTACTGTCAATGTAACAGTCGCATCAGTGACGGGAGTTGCAGAGGAACTTGATGGAGCTAGTGATGTTTTGTTTGAGGAATCAGGTGCAGAATACACTCCTGCGACCTTCACCTATGATGCAGTATTCGAAGGAACAGTAGCTGTCGAGACATATACTGTAATTGGAGATGTATCTGGTGGAGATGTAGGCGTGTGGACCGTTCAGTTCAGAAACGAATCCCAGAGTGATGATTCCGCCTCTGATGCTTGGCTGAATGAATTGAATCTCACCCTAGGTCTTGATGATGACACGAGTCAATCCATTACGGTGCGTCTAACAGCTCCAAACCAGTCTGCAGCACGACACTACGATTTGGGCCAGGAGCTCACAGTGAGATTCCAGGCATCTGACGGTTCAGTATTCAACGAGCGAACCACTGTGCGTATCCCGCAAACCTACGCAATCGACTTCGAGGACGGATCGATTAAGACGGAATATGGCGTTGAGCCTGGAAAGACCACGATGCTTCAGTTCGTGATTGGTAACGATGGGAACGGTGACGATACCGTCGATGTCAATATTACATCGATGGCACCTGAATCCTGGACGGTCTTGAGTTCATCTTCCACCTCTATTGGTGCTGGCTCATCTCAGATGCACACCCTTGATGTGTCTGTTCCGTTGAACGAATCTGCTGGTTCCTACGATCTTGTTGTCGTATTGACTTCAGAAGATGGCACCGTGTCTTCAACCGAGACGATGTCTCTACGAGTGGCACGTCCGATCTTGACATTCTTAGATGATTGGTCAAGCGAACCAAGTCAGCCTCTCGAAGGCACCATGCACAACTACTCTGTCACGGTATTCAATACCGGATTGGTTCAAGCTAATGATGCAATGATTGAGATTGTTCGACTGAGTGGTACGCCTGGAGCAGAAGGCACAACTCCGGTGGAAGATACTCGTTTGATTGATGTTGGTTCGATTCCAGCCGGTGAGAATCTGACTGTCACGTTCATGGTCGATTATACTGATGACCCAGTTGGGACCTCCCCTTGGTTTGAAGTATCAGTCAATACAACAAATCTAGTCCTAGAGAACGAGCCTGAGGTTCTGTATATTCAAGAAACTCTGCGCGCACAGGGTGTCGAAGAAACGTCAAACTGGTTGCCGCTTGTTGTGATTGTCCTTGTTGGATTCGTGCTCTATGGTGGCACGAAGATTCGTGGTGGTCGCCGACCGTTCTGAGTAAGGACGCGCATCCAAGTACTCCGGCGGAGGGAAACGGCCCATGCGTCTTGATGGACGCAGGGTCGAACTCCTTCCAGAGCCGGATGAACCCGGGATGATGACGGTCATCGATCGGGAAGCACCGGGTTACGAGCCGTATACCTCATCTGTTGAAAGCCCACTAAGTGTACCTCAAGGATCACCTTTCCAGACTTGGCGTTCGGGGATCCTGATCGTAGTTCTGTCTATTCTAGTCCTCAGTTATCCTTTGGTTGAATCAATCCTTTTTGGCCCACTTGTCCCCACATCTGAGTGGGCATTTGAAGAAACCGAATTGAGAGATTTACAGGACATAGGGTTGGATGGTAGTGGAATCCACGTCTGCATGGTGGATACCGGTGTGGATCGTTCTCATCCTGCTTTGATTGATGCTAAATTTGGGGGTTTTCTGGATCTTGTCAATCCTGAAAATGGAGATTTTATTGATCATGGGATTGATTATCATGGGACAATGATGGCAGGACTTCTCATCGCAGAGGGCGCTTTCCAAGGTGGCGCTCCAGGCGTCACACTTTCGGTGGCAGCCGCTCTTGGACCTACTGGATATTCAATTGATGACGATGCTGTAGGCCAAGCTATTGATTGGTGTTGGAGAGTACAGAAGGCCGATATCATCAGCCTATCTCTTGGTGGAGAGGCTGATCCATCAATGGCGATTAGTGGCCCTACCGTATCCGCTGTAGAGGATGCACTTGCCTCTGGTACCTACATCGTTGCAGCCGCTGGGAATCGGGGAGAGAATTCTAGTGATGTTTCGATCCCAGGTGCTATCGAGGGTGTAATCTCTGTTGCAGCCAGCACTCGAACAGGTGATATCTGGGTAGATGCATCTAGAGGTTCTGAAGTGTTTGAAGGTGAGACGAGATCGAATCCTAATCTTAAACCGGAGATTGCTTCACCTGGGCAGGATATCATTTCCACAAATAATCCAGAATTAGGCGTGCCATACGCGTCTAGTAGCGGCAGTTCAGTATCCACTGTCTTTGTGACAGCAGCACTTGCACTAATCCTTGAAGCACATGGTGAGAAGTTGCAACTTATTGAAGAGCAAAGTGTGGAAGAAGCACGTGATGTATTGAAAACCGCTCTTATGCAGTCCGCTAACTCAGACTATGAGGGGCATGATAATCGCCTTGGATACGGAGTTCTGGATGCATTAGATTGGGAGCGTTCAGTGGCGGAATCGCTATCCTGATACGTGTTCTGTAGCAGTTGAATGTAATATTTTTAAAATTATATGATATATTTAATGATATTTTTAGTTATTAATGATATTTTAGATGGACTAATTATGCCCTAAACAGTGTGCATGGGAGCAATACGGTTATACAGAACTCAGAACGACAAGGGGGCATGACTTCCCAGCGAACGCACAGCATCAGTCTAGTTCTGATTATGTTGATCAGCAGCCTTGCTCTCCTAATTGGTCCAGTCGATGATGTTAGTGCAGCTACCGGAACAGGTACTATTACCTCTGACGAGGTTTGGTCCGGTACTCATTCCATTACAGGTGACATTGTTATCGCTCCAGGTGTGAAGGTGGTAATTCAGCCGGGTACTAACATCAATCTCGTGAATGGTTCAATGATTACGGTTCGTGGTAATCTCTGTGCGGGGGACATCTCATGTGGCTCAAACGCAATGGCCTCGAATGCCTCCAGAATCCAGTTCACTTGGGCAAATCCCCTTGATACTTCAGCGATAGGTGACTGTGCTAATGATCCTAACCAGAATCCATACTTGGACGACGACTACTACAACCGTGATCCATCCTGTGGTGAGGGGATTCTTCTGAAGGATAGCATAGATGTTGGTCAGACGAAGTTCAATCACGTATCAATCATCAATGCCTTCGGAATACCTGCTAAGGTGGCTTCTGTTAACAACGATTTCAGAACGGCATCTTTGATCCTTGATGGGGCGAGTCCTACACTTGAAGCTCTCAAGTTCCAAGGCGTCAATACTTCTTCTGTCCTTGTGCATAATCTTGCCACACCCACTTTCATTGGAGGTGAATATGTCAATGGCGATGATGAAACTGAAATTTCTGGAAACGGCGTACAAATCTATGGTGCAGGTACTACATTCACTCCCACAACTATGACGAGTCCTGTATTCACTGGTGGCTCGAAGGGATGTGGAGAGCAAGACGGAGGGCGCCATGTTCTATGGGCTCAGGATTCCTTCATCTCGATTCAGAATGCTGTCGTTTCGTCCGGTGATTATGGCTTCAGGTCTGAAGCATCATCAGGGACTATCTCGAGTGCTACAATCGCGGTTACTTGCAATGCTATTGATGTGAATGGTGCTAAGGTTGTTGGGAGTCAAAAGCGTACTCTTACTGTAACTACTTCTGATTTGAATCCTGCAGAAGGTGCAGGATTCACAGTTGCAGACGGTGCAAAAGTCGTCTTTTCAAACTCTAAGATTGAAGGTAGTTCGGAAGGTTCTGGAATATTCGTCAAGAGTTCCGAGGCTCACATCCATGACAACACAATTGGCCCCATTGGTGGTTGGAACGGCATCTGGCAGTTTGGTGCGTTCGATACCATCATTGAAGGAAACACGATTCAGAATACGGCCCGTGAAGCAATTATCGTCGGGGATTACCACGAAGGTGAATCCGGCTTTGGTGGAGTATTTTCATCCCCCTCGCGTTCACACATTGCGAATAACACAATCAATCATGCACCCACTGCTCCATGCTCTAGTAGCAGGATTTGGGACAATTTAGTAACCCGTGATTTCTTCTGTCCCGCAGTCCATGTGTATCGTAGTGCTGCTACTCTGAAGGATAACACAATCACTGTGAATGGAACGGACGAGATCGATGTAATTCGAGTCATCGGAAGTTTGGCCAATGTCCAGCGTAATACGTTAAGTGGCCCTGGAACAGGCGCAAGAATCGTTCACTACAATGACGGTTCATCTCAGTCGAATGAGCGAGGAAGTATTGCGTTCTTCTCGGAGAATCAGTGGAGTGGAGTGATGCAGGCGTACAATGTTACGAAGAGCGCTCTTACGATTCAATCGGAAACTCTTCCACCTGTTCAACCGGGTAGTAACGCTACTACTCCAGTGGGTCTATTCTGGCCAGAGGGTATGGAGGGTGATGGGAAAATCTACCCTCCTCCAATGATTACTTCGTCGAAAATGAATATGACTCCGACAGATTTCCCATTGGCAGTAGATATGCTCAACAATTCAACAGTCCTTACAATGGCGAATGTCAGTATTGATGTGGAGGATGTATACATTGGGCAACTACCCGTTAAGTGGGCTGCTCAGGTACGTGTTGCCGAACTTGTTAGGTTCTACACATCAGTGAATAATATTCGTGTTTCAGATACAACTGTGGTGGTTAAGGACGCAGTTGGTAACGATTTGTATGATCTTGAGACCGGTCTAGATGGTTGGACTGAATGGATATCTTTACCCAAGGATTTCCATCTGGATTACCGCGGCCTTGGTCCGACTCAGAATGACCCTGATAACTTCGCGACTGCGGATTCTGAGAATTCCTGCAATGATGGCATCGATAATGATGGTGACGCTGTAAGGGATCAGGATGATCCAGATTGTGCAAGCGGTTCCGGCACGCGTGAGCTCTCACTCTACCGCTATACTGCCTATCGCTTCGGCAAAGGGTATCAGACAGGTTCGTTTACGATTCAGGATACTTCAAACACGATTCAGGAGGCAGTCGCTCTCGACAATCTTGCTCCTTCTCTGAATGTAACTCAGAACGATTACTACTCGTTCAAGCGTGTAGTCAACTTCACAGGTACCGCACATGATGGTAATTTCATTGGAATTTATGGAGATAATACGTTGAGTGATGATCAGAGGAATGCGTTGGCAAAATGGGATCAGAAGGGCGTAGTAACTCGTATCCAAGTCAAGGATCCATTCACCAATGATTGGGCTGATGCATCCTATGCGACCGACACCAGCGTTGTAGATGATGTGACTTATTCTGACCACCCATTCAGTTCGTGGTTCTTCACTTACGATATGTCCACTCAGGCAGAAGGTGACTACACATTCTCTTTCAGAGCGTTCGACGGTGTGGATTATGGGAATATCGTCACTCGGACGATTAAGTTGAACACACAGGCACCTAGCCTCATTCTTACCACACCTGGTGATTCCACCGAACACAATGGTAAGGAGGGTGTAGTATTCAGCGGCACTGCGAGTGATCCTTATTCTGGAACTAGTGGAGTTGATATCCAGAACATCCACATTGTGATTGACCGCTTGCCAGGTGATGCTTCAAACACCCGCGAGACTATTCGGAGTGTGGCTGCACCTGGTGGAGAGAGTTGGACATGGGAATGGAATACGTCTGGACTCCCCAAGACACGAGAGAGTTACGAGGTCACCGTATGGGCTTCAGATTCTGACTTTTGTATCAATGAAGTTGGCGAGTGTACACCATCGACTCGGACTATTATCGTGGATAACCGGAATAAATTACCGACGAACTTCATCTTCGCACCTTCCAGTGGTCAACAGGTTTCCGTGAGTGAGACTACGGTGATTTCAGGACAAGCGACGGACCCTGACGGTGAAATCACACGTATTGAAATCGAGGTTCTAGATCCTCAAGCGAATTTCGGTGTCCTTGAGACTCTTATTGTAACGAAGGACAAGATTACAGGTGCAGGGGCATGGCAGATTGAGTGGGATTCGACTGAACTCGTCCATCTCCAGCAGTACTACATCACCGCTCGCTCTTACGACGGTTACAACTACAGTAGTTGGTTCGAGGTTGTTATCACTGCAGATAATCCACCTGATGCCGGAAATAACGCGCCGACTTATTCTTCGGTGAACTGGCCAGCCGAGATTCTATTGTTCTGCGATACTGAGACACAGGCATTTGACCGGTGTACAATTGGGTCTCTAGATTTGAATCAATACTTCGATGACCCTGATGGACAAACCCTATCATTCTCGGCGTACAACAATCCCAATATCCTCACGGATGATCTCTACGATTACGTGATTCGTATGCCTGGTGGTGTTGCGACCTTCGATCCAATCGAGATGTACACCTATGAGCCATCTAACATGGATTTGTGGAGCCTCAACAGCGTGATATTCATCGCGACCGATCCGTCTGGTTCAATTGCGACTTCTAATCCCGTTGACTTCACGGTAATTGCGGCGACATTCACTGCAACCACCGATTTTACAGGTATTCTCGAAGATGGCGAGGCAGTCAACTTCACAGGCATGGGTCGCCCCGGTCAGGCAGTTAATGCGAAGATTGGGGGTGTTCCAGTTGGCCAGACTGCCGTTTCTGATGACGGCACATGGTCGATGATAATCGAGTCTTCAAGGTATTCTCCCGGTACCAATATTGTGGAATTTACCTATGGTGGTTCAAGCGATATTGTGATTCAGAAGACAGTTGAAAGGGCTGGTGGCGAGGAGGAAGGAATGTCGGTTGGTGCAACAATCCTCCTTGGTTTGGGTTCTTTAGCGATTCTAGCTTTACTTGGAGGTGTCTTTGTTTTCTTCTTCGTTGAATTTGAGGATGATGATGAAGACGATCTCCTTGATGACGGCTCCTCTACGTCAGATGTAGAGGAGGATCCATATGCGTGGGCCAAGGAAAGGATGGCTGCAGAAGGTGCATCCGCCGCACCTGCCCAGCAGGCAACAGCACAACCTCAGCCTCAGGCCGCGGTCCAGCAACCAGGGGGCTATCCTGGATGGCGCTGGGATCAGACGACTCAGCAATGGGTGCCGGATCCATCCAGTGTCCAGGATCAATGATTCTCTATCGTTAGGGTTTGATGTTTCTCGGAAATGGAGGAGATGTTCATGGCAGTAATACCGCGACCAGGAGTTCAGGATCGAATCCTCCTCCATCTACGTGATTTCTCCGAATACTCTGAATCGATTGAGGTTCCTTTCGCCATTTCTCAAATGGGTATTGCCAACGCAGTGTCGATTGCGAGGAGCAACGTTCCAAGAGCGATTGCAGGCTTGAAGGAGGAAGGAATCCTAATTGAGAGACAAGCCCATATTTCAGGAGTTTCACGTAAGCGTAAGGCATACTTCCTGACTGACATTGGTCTCGAACATGCTGATAGGGTATACGAGGAATATGCTGCTTTCGAGTTTGAGATGATTACATCAGGCGAATCTAAGACCGTTACAATCGCGACCTCTCCTGACCATTTACCGTTCCCGATGAGGGCAGTTGATATCATCCGATACATCGACGATTCCGGTGCTCTTGATGTCCGCGTACTCACACCAGAGATTGTCGAACGGGACTTGTCGAAGCACATCGAGAAGCAGTTAGTGAATTCTCTTTCCGACCTCCCTCGCACGGGCCGCTTCTATGGCAGAGTGACAGAGATCGCGAATTTTGTGGCGATTCTTGAACCTCAATCCGCGACACTTCTCGTTCCAGGTATTGCAGGGATTGGAAAGACCTCCATGGCCAGTCGCCTCATTGAGGAATTTACTCACAAAAGGAACCTGCTTTACCACCGATGTCAGGAGCGTGATGGTTCACGACCTTTCCTTGAGGCCATGGGCGAATGGCTACTCCAAATAGGTCATGCTGACCTTGCAGACTATCTCGATGCAGGTGGTGTTGCTCAGGTTGATGTTGCTACAGAGATGATTATCGATGGTCTCAGAAAGATTCCAGCATTGATTGTCATCGATGACCTCCACAAGGTTAGCGATGAGACCCTAATTGGGATTATTCGGTCGATGACATTACGTCTCGGCAGCTGTGAAAACGTTGGACTTGTCTTGTTCTCGCGTTCTTATCGAATGGTAGTCCCCCAGAAGGATGCTGAGGGTAAGATTCGAACTTTCGTTACCCCCTTGGATGGCCTCAACCAAGAAGCATGCCGAAATCTTCTCGACCAGATTCCTGACTTGGATGCTACTATGTTTATCCATCTCTACAATCTTGCCCGAGGGCATCCGATGGTTCTCAAGTTGATTAATCAGGGGGGAGTGGGCGATACTTTTCACGAGAGTCTAGAGAATTTCGTTGAAGAGGAGATTTTCCGACGCCTCACTGGGAGCGAAAAGCGGTTACTTGGTGCACTAGCAGTTTTCAGAGACGCTGTTCCAATAGAAGCGATTTCTGGGCTTGATGTCAATATGGATTTAATGGATGATCTCGTTGAGAAGGGTCTTGCACGACAGATTGATTCGGAGACTTTTGATGTCCATGATTTGATACGTGAATTCCTCCTTGTGTCGATGGAGAACGATCTCCGTCAGGAACTCCATATCAACGCAGCATCACATTACAGAAAATTTCGTACGACCCGTTCTGAACACCTTGAGTTTCTTCACCACCTTGCTGCTTCAGGTGAGGTCCTTGAATTCGCAGAAACACTTTCTTCTGTTGGCAATAGTCTAGTGGCCGCTGGCCATGTTAGCCTCTTGGGAATCATCGATTCTATCGATACTTCTGATCTTGCTGATGAGTATCTTGTAGATATCCTTGAGACTAAGGGTGATTTACTAATCCTTCAGAATCGTTGGGAGGATGCTGAGTTTTGTCACAATGAGGCTCTTCCGATTGCGAAGAATCTCAAGCGAGCAGACCAGGGTGCTCGTCTCCTCTCCAGTCTCGCTGATATCGAAGTTCATCATGGTAGGTTGGAATCTGCCTTGAAACTCCTGGACCAGAGTCTCGCTGTTTTTATCGAGACGGGAGATGCAATCGCTGCCGCTCGTACCTATCTCAATATCGGAAGTATTCATCGTCGGAGACGTTCTCACAAACAGGCGTTGGATGCATATGAGAACGTGGAGAAGATTCTCAGCACGAGTTCAAGTTCTGAGTTAGTGGCATCTCGAATCAGATTAGCTTCTGCATTGCTGGACATGAATGAGATTGATCGTGCTCGGAAGCATGCAATGGATGCGCATGATGAGACCAAGGAATCCGAGCCCCATCTCCATGCTAGAGCGCGTATTGTGCTAGGTCGGTTGTATTCAAAGACGGATGATCTCGAACTTGCAGTTCTTCACTATAGTGAGGCTTTGAGCGCTCTTGCCGAAGAACCCGATCATCGTAATTCGGTCGAGATTAAGATGCTTATTGGAGAGGTGATGATGGATACTGGGCGACAGGAGGAGGCGATGGAATACTACCTAGATGCCCTCGCTGTTGCTGAGGCCAATGACCATCGTATGCTAATTGGTGAGATTCTTGCTCGAATGGGGAGTAGTGACCCGAACCGTACCAACCGGATGGCACATCTTCAGCGTGCTCTAGTCGTGTTCAGAGAATTGGGTGCTAATGATAGGATGAGGGATGTCCAAGCTTCGGTTCATCGTGCCTTACTTGGTTAGAATCCAGGCTGTTCTAATCCGACAGTGATGTTCCCTTGTTGCAAGGAAATCCATACTATGCTCACACCTGCAAGGTTGGTTTCGCCAGAATGTGTTGCATCTGAAGCGGCCGAGATATCTTGGGTGAACATCCTAGCTTCAGAGGTGTCTGTTATGGTCACGGATTCCTCTGTTAGCAGGAGAATCAAACCAAGTCCTGTATCCGCAGAGAGTCGTAGGTAGACCGGTTCTGCATAGGAGGCGTTTGAATCAATCCTCATGGCTGCATCTGCTCGTTCAATAGCCTCTGCAACCTCTCGAAGGTTTTCTTGAATTGCCTCATTGGTCCATCTTTCCTCGGTTGCCTGTTGAATGTCAAAGGTCCATACCGAGAAGGTAGTTAGGAACATCAGCCCTAGGAAGAAAGTCAGAATATAGCCAATCTCCGTGGCTGCAGCGTCCTCATCTCGTCGCTTGCAGGTCATCCGTCAATCACCACCGCGTCATGTTCAATCAGGGCCATCTGGAGATTGAAGGATACTGGTCCATCACCAGCGTGGTATATGCTCTCGGTAGAAGTTGGTGTAGGCTGCACCCAGCCAACATAGTCATTCAGTAGATCTAACCGGCCTGGATAGGTTAACCAGTCAGTAGATGAATCGAGATCGATTGCATCCTGTGAAGCGATGGATGCACCGTATGGTCCATCCCATCCACGTCGTACTTCGTGGGCGGAAAGCGATGCTAGTTGACATCTTGTGAGTAGAGTCAGAGTGGTCTTGTGGTCGGAGGTGCCGGTATCAAGGGACATATCAGGGATGACAACCGGTATGGTTACAGCGATTCTTGGTCCGGGCCCTTCACGACTTGGAGGTACTTCGATTGTTGTTGCAACATATTCAGGGTGATTAGTACCTACGAAACCACCGCGCCATCCAATCTCAAGTCCTGAAACGCTGGAACTGAAGGTGTAATCCATCCGAGGTAAGGGAATAGACCAGCCCAATCCTACAGCTGCGTGAGGGTCATCTGCATGGGGGCCTCTCATCGTAGCCAACAGTCCAACTGGATGTTCTCCAGAAATCCATGCATCAATTACACCTCCATCTGAGAGGAAGGATACATCTGCCCATGGGAGGTGATTCTGGGTCCATCCACTTATGCGATCATCGAGTTCAACACATCTGTCCTCTCCCATTGATAGGAGGTCGATTAGTCCAGAATCACCGTGTGAGATGTAGGCTCGAACCGGGCTTTCTCCTTGGTCGAATGGTCTTTCAGCAGTCATTTCGATTCTACCACCTTCAGCCGATGTCCATTGTATGGACATCCTTGGTGAACTCTCATTGATGGTGGTCGTGCTTGCAAGGGATGGCGCGATGTTATCGAGATGTTCTAAGTTGACATCATGTCCAAGACGCTGTATCATGAGTTCACTTCCATGAGGGGACCCTCCTACTATGTTGGACCATGTGCTGGCACTAGTGCGTCCGGTTGAAGTGGAATGTAGGTAGTCTAGACTCGCGGTCCTAGATGCCTCAGTTCCATCGGCCACAATGTGGGCCTGAACAGGGCTTCCTGAAACAATCCATCCTCCTTGGCCACTTGCCATGGCAATACGGGCAGTGTCGCGTGCCCCTACGCTGTGGTACAAACCATTGATTTCTACAGATGTTGAGAGAAGACCAGGATTGTGAATCAATAGTTCATCACTGCTCGGCGGAAAGAGGAAATTTGTACCTGAAGTACTCCCTGTCTGATCCAGAAGTGCTGTGGATCCACTTGTCGATTCTCCTTGTTTCACAATCATATGTGCTGGAGTCGATGTAGTTACTTCGATAGCCATTGATTCGGCAAGGGTAATCGTTGTCTCCACCATTGTGATGCGGCCTTGGCTACCGTCTGGTTCTACTGTACTCTGTACTGCTGAATCCAACGACTGAGTGGTATCTCCAGTATGAATTACAGCAGTAAATGTCCCTGTGGAATAGAGGGTAATAGTCGTATTTCCAGTGGTTGCAGGGATAGTCCAACCTCGCCCCATGCCTGTTGGTTCAGGAGAATCGGGGGCGAAGGTGGTCATTCCTCCGTCACCTTGTAAGAAAATAGCCCGCATTGGCATCGAGGAGGTAGCCATCGCTGGGGACTCATGATTGGAATCAATCTCAATGACAGTACCTGTCCGTATGCGATGGGTATCTAATCCGTCATTGACAGTGACTCGTTCTAATGAAGTCTGCAAGGATGCCACTGGTGTCACCAACAGTGTCCCATTGGCCTGTGGTGATATGTGTCGGTGTTCAGCATCTATGTGCGCTCTAAGGTCTGTTAGACACATTGAGGTGAGGTCTCCGCCGGGATATCGGTGTTCTATTACAGCATCCAAATCGTTCATGCCATTGAGACGTAAGGTTTGGTCCTCAACGAGCGTTGCCGTATACCATGTCCCTCCTCTACGTAGATTCCAACTGACATCCCCTGTATGTGGCTGAATCATCATCTCAGATCGATCTCCAGGAAGGCCCGCTTCCGAGAGTCGTACAGTTTCTTGAGCGAGATCTGTAAACTGTCCTTCCATGGTTTCGCGATCAACGGCTCCCTGAAGTTCAGCCATCGTTGGGACAATCATTGCCATCATCCCTGAGATGATGCTGAGGACGATGGCAAAGAGGAGAACGGTAGCGACTGCCGCAGTTACAGCATCTTCGTTCTCCTGTCTCAGATCGCGTCTCATGGAATCACCTTTACCCGTTGAATCATGACCTCAAGTCCGAAGCTTTCGGTATCGGAATGGAAGGTTAACCCATCGGCCCCACTGAGTGGCCCCTTCGGTCCGAACCCTGAATATCCATCCAAATCGCCGGTGGCAATCCGCAAGGTATGTTCTGCCGTCCAGTGGTCGATATATCTCGGTTCGACAGTAGTTTGTCCCCCGACTTCGAAGTGCAGAAAAAGGTTCCTGGCTTGATTCTCGTCAAACAGATTCAGTATCCCTCGAGAGTTCATGTCGAGGTTGCGGTTGAGATCTGTTGCGTTTGGGTCTACATCTATGTCAAGGAGTACGAGTCGTACTGTATGCCCTCCATCAATGGTAGTCCGATGACTTAGTCGAGGAAAACGTTCGATTACCACATCATCCCCTGGGAGATTTTTGATCACTGCCCCGTTTGATAAATCAACATCAAAAGTCCCTTGGGATAGGGGGGAGGATAGTCGTAGGCCATCGATGGAGATTTCAGCCCACCGGTGGATTACTGTGCCATTGCGATCGAGGACATCGACTTGAAGGATGGATGTGTAAGGGATACGTTCGTCAATTAGTGCAGGCATTGAATCCAATTGCCAGGTGCCTTGAATTATATCATCGGCAGTAATTATCACACTCTCTGCAGTACGGTTATCGCTTTGTATTACGATACCTGATCCATTCCGATGGACTTCTATTCGATCATTCCCGTGGATATCTGCCCCTATAGTCCATGATTCTACATTGAAGAGGACATTGATTCCTCCACCTGGAATCCCCGTTTCATGGGCTAATCCGGTTCCGTTTGGCATGTCAGCTACAACGAGGAGGCGATTGTTCAGTTGTTCTGCGGTAACCCCTCCTGCCGCCCAAGCGCGTTGGTCGTTAAGATCGATAACAAACGGTTGCAGGAACACGACGACGGCACTCATAATGGCGACCACCATGGCGAGCAGCATTGTCACACCGAGTATCTCACTGACCCCGGCTTCGCCGGAGGAGCGGGACTCTCTTCGCATCTCCACGGGTTACATACCGTTCTTGACCTACATAGCCATTCTCAGGATGACCGGTTCCAAAGGGGGTTCACGTCCATCGTAGGGGCTCTGCGGCACGCTGTCCGAGCCAATGTGTGAATTCTGGTCCATCCTGCTTGGAAATCTGGATTTCTCCCTTGAAATCTTCATCAATTTGGCACAAAACCTCTGACTCAGCTAGGTGTGGGGCATTATTCTCAGAGGAAAGGTGGCATAGCACAATTGAATCAAGATTATCGTGTACTAATCGATCTAACATCATCGCTGTCTGTCGATTAGAAAGGTGCCCCCCGCGTCCATGGATTCGATCTTTAAGTGACTGTGGATACTTCATATTCCCAAATAGTCGGTTAACATCGTAGTTTGCTTCGACTGAGATGTGCTGGCATCCAGACATGTGTTTGATTAGTTCTTCAGTAGGCTCGCCAAGATCGGTCATGAAACCAGCGCGTCCTTCAGGGCCGTTTAGGACGAATGCAACGTTTTCTGCATCATCGTGAGGTATTGGAATAGGTAGCATGGATAAGTCAGGGCCCAAGTCTCTCCTCTCTAGGGATTCAAACACTCGACATTGATTCACTGGGTCTAGGGAGAGCCTAGCACATGTCTCAAAGTTCGCATGGATTTCCACATCCCATTTTTTTGCAGCAGCACGTGCGCTTTTGCCGTGATCTCCGTGGTGGTGAGTGATGAGGATTGCATCTAGGTCTTCGGGTTTCGCATACACCATCGCGAGACGTCGTTCGATTTGCCTCATTGAGAACCCGCAATCAATCAGGATTGTTGTTTCCTCAGTCCGCACCATAGCGGCATTGCCACGGCTTCCAGAACCGAGGTGAACAATCTCCATCCTTGAGAGCGGCGAATAGGAGGACCTTGAACGACTCGGTTGGGGGCCTTGTAATATGCAGATTATTCAGGCACTTACGTTGATGGAGAGTGCCCCTTGTCCGAACACCGCTCCATCACCATGATAAGGCACTGAATCAGAAACCTGAGACATTGGACCACCGGAGGTGATGCAGTGAGAAGACGACAGACAGCCCTACTTCTCGTTGTTCTGATGCTTAGCGGGCTCTCCTTCGCATCTCAGACTCGCCCATCAGCAGAGGTTCTAACTGTCAATCCAGGGGATACTGAGGGTGAAGGGCCTCCAGTCACTGATCAGGATAAGGATGGGATACCTGATCTCCATGAAGATCTATTTTCTCCTCTGATTAATGTCTCGTATCGTGGTAACATTGTCGCAATACAAGGCCTCGACGCCACCAATGGTTCAGACAACATATCGGATAATGATCGGGACGGCCTGAGTGCTCTCATGGAATATTGTTGGCCTTACACATTGGATACGTGTTATAGTGAACGAAAATCCCTCACTGGGAAGCCACCTGGGCTTACCGAATCCGGCCTTCGAGAGTTCCTCGACCCAAGGGTTGCTGATACGGATGGCGATGGCTTACCAGATGGTTATGAGGTCTACATGTGTTTGAATGAGGGCGTTGGATTCCAGAACGCATCCTTTGCATGGGAATGTTCCGTATTTGACCCACTTGATCCATCGGATGGGCTTCTCGAT
>DAFJ01000086.1 GCA_002497905.1 Euryarchaeota archaeon UBA251 | reverse complement strand
TGGAGCACCCGGCTGATAACCGGGAGGTCGCAGGTTCAAATCCTGCCTCGCCCACTCCCTATACCATCGGAATACCCATGAACGGTAGGCATCAGGACACCTCATGGACGGAGTCGTCGCGTCAGGCTCAGGCGACAGTGGACTCGCGAATGCTCTCGCAGAAACTCTCGGTTGGAACCATCTAGATCTGGAGACTCGGAGATTCCCCGACACGGAAGGCTACGTTCGTGTACCCAATGATTGTCTCGATCCTATTCGAAGTGGGCCTGTTGCCCTAGTTTCAACTACATTTCCGGACTCTGCTATCCTTGAGACGCTCTTCCTCTTAGATGCCATTCGTGACGTGCGTTCAGGAGAGATGTCTAGCCTCAAAGGAGGCGAAGTCAAGGAATCAGATGTTGGCCCAGGTGTTTTCTTGGTAATTCCTTACTATGGTTATTCTCGCCAAGACAAGCGATTTATGGCGGGGGAGGCAATATCTGCGAAATTTTTAGCGCGCACCTTTGCCTCCCATTGTGACGGAATCGTGGTTCTCGACATACATGCACCTGAGGCGATGGAGAACATGGAGGTCCCCGTAGAATTAGTTAGCGCCATGCCAGAAATCGCTGAACACCTGAGGAAGAATGTGCGACCTGATTTCGTGCTCAGTCCTGACAAGGGAGCAATTGATCGTGCCTCAAGTGTTGCAAAAGCGATTGATGTGCCCTTCTCCTACCTAGAGAAAAAACGCATTGATGCACATACTATCGAGCATACTCCAAAGGACTTGGATGTTGAAGGACAGGTTGTTGCAATCGTTGATGACATGATTAGTACAGGGGGAACAATCTGCCGCGCATCGGACGCACTCCGACGCCAAGGAGCAAAAGAAGTCCATGCCGCTTGTACCCACGGTTTGTTCACAGGTGGCGCAATCCACCGACTTGGGAATCATGTAGATGGCGTTCATTCCACGGACTCACTACCAAATCCAAGGGCAAACGTTTCTGCAGCAGAGGCTCTATCCAGAGGAGTCAAACGATTGATTGAGCGTATGTCCTCTGAGATTGTTATCCATTAATGCTTGAATTAGAAAACTAGGTGACCCCGGGGGGTCCAATGCGTTTATATCGAGTCCTTCCACCGCAGCGGATGCACAAGAGGTATCTCCAATGACTGAGCACATCGCATTCGAAACACCAGAAGACGTCAGAGACAGTGTCTTCGAGCTAGTCAAGCTCGTTGGCAAGGAAGGACATGGCGTCGTCAAGAAGGGAGCAAACGAGGTCACCAAGTGTGCTGAACGCCAGACTGCTCAAATGGTAATCATGGCCGAGGATGTTAATCCACCTGAACTCCTAGCACACATCCCTCAAATCTGCAAGGAAAAGGGCATCCCATTCATCTACGTCGACAGTCAAGAGTATCTTGCTGAGTATGCAGGCATGGCTTCAGGCACCAAAACCGCCGCAATTGCCATCCTTGAAGTCGGTCGAGACGCAACCGATCGATTCCAGGCTATCAAAGAACAAGCTACCACACTGGCTGCATGAAAGGAGGGAATGGAATGGCTGTGGAATCATGGCCTGCTGAGGTCGTGGAGATTGTTGGTCGAACCGGGATGCGTGGCGAAGCTACTCAGGTCAAGGTCCGTGTCAACGATGCACCCAACCCACGCGACGTTGGCCGTATTATCACTCGAAACGTGCTCGGACCCGTTCGACTTGGCGACGTCCTAATGCTACGTGATACTGGTCGTGAGGCTAAGAGGCTAAATGCCCGCTGAGGTGAGAAAATATGCCTGATACTCACACATGTAGTTTCTCAGGAGAAGAGATTGAACCTGGAACAGGAATGATGTTCGTCAAGCGAGACGGATCAGTCCTATGGTTCAAGGATAGTAAATCCCGGAAAAATCACCTAAAGACAAAGCGCAACCCAAGACGCATTAAGTGGACCCGTCACTACGTGAAGGGCGGTATCAAGTGATTGAAACCACGCACTGATTAGGTGTTTGGTAATGGATTGGTCTAATCTCTTCTCTGTTGCAGGGATTCTTCTTATTGGTCTGACCATTTATGATTTTTTTATGGCATTCACGTGTGGGTTAGGTGGTTCAGGAGTTTGTGATGGGGACAGTCCCACATATGCAACATACTGTATTTCAGGCGCACTTTGCATTTGTATCGCGCTATTACTTCACAAGGAAAAACCCGTAGTTCTTGATGAAGAAGAATAGGTATCGGTTGAAATACACCCATCCGGTCGGCGGGTCATGTCCGACATACAGACCACCTTTGTCATGGTGAAGCCTGACGGTGTCCAGAGAGGCCTTGTAGGCGAGATTATCCAAAGATTTGAGCGTAAGGGACTTCGATTGGTAGGCCTACGTGGAGTAATTCCCTCAGAACAACTCGCTGAGACCCACTATGAAGTGCACAAAGAACGCCCATTCTATCCAGGTCTAATCTCATTCATCACCTCTGGACCCGTAGTCGCCATGGCTTGGTCAGGTGTAGATGCAATTAGTGTAGCGCGCTCCATTATCGGTCCAACCAATGGTAGAGAAGCAGCACCAGGTACAATCCGTGGCGATCATGGTATGGACATTGGATACAATCTCATTCACGGTAGCGATGGTGAAGACACAGCAGTAAGTGAACTAGCGCTATGGTTCCCAGATGGAATCATGGAATGGAATCGCGATATCGAGCAATGGATCTACGAGTGAGGGGACGTGATGGTGTGGATGGACGACGTCAACCGATTGTCGCTGTCCTCGGCCATGTAGACCATGGCAAGACATCCTTGTTGGATCACATCCGAAACCTAGGCTCGCGTTCACAAGGCTCCGTGATGGCCCGGGAGGCTGGGGGCATTACCCAGCATATCGGCGCTACCGAGGTTCCCGCAGAGATTCTAAACGGAATTTGCGGTCCATTGCTAAAAGGAAAGGAGTTTCTTTCCCCCGGACTACTCTTCATAGACACGCCTGGGCACCATTCTTTCACCTCATTAAGAACCCGTGGTGGAGCATTAGCTGACATTGCAATCCTAGTCATAGACATCATGGATGGATGCAAGCCTCAGACACTCGAATCAATCCGTATTCTTCGCGAATCAAAGACACCTTTCATCATCGCGATGAACAAAGTTGATCGTCTATATGGATGGAATTCTGAGCGCGGGCGATCTACCGCAAAATCGCTAGGAGAACAATCCAGTGACGTCATCGGTTATCTGGAAGAAAAACATTGGAAACTAGTCGCTCAACTAGGTGAAAACGGATTCAATGCCGAACGCTACGATCGCATCACTGATTTCACCAACACTATCGCAATGGTGCCCTGCTCTGCTAAGGAAGGCGAAGGTATTCAGGACCTGCTTGCTGTTGTCATTGGTCTTGCAGAAAGATATCTGGAATCTCAGTTGACTGATGTGGAGGGAAGTGGTACTGCAACAGTGTTGGAGGTAAAGGAAGAACGAGGCCTAGGGAAAACACTCGATATCATCCTCTCTAAGGGTTCGATTAGCAAGGGTGACGAGATAGTTGTCGCTACTGAAAACGGTCCAAAGCGAACGAAAGTTCGAGGTATGTTTTCGCCAAGGGGCATGACTGAGATGAGGGATGCAGGAGACCGCTGGGATCCAGTCGATAGCGTCCATGCTGCTGCAGGAGTCAAGGTCAGCGCGGTTGACCTTGAGGATGTTCTTGCTGGTACAACCCTCCATGTCGTGAATACTGAGGAAGAGGCTGAAGAAGCTTGGATGAAAGCAAAGGAAGAATCAACTCTCAGTATTGATCTGAAAGACAATGGCGTCTGCATCAAAGCAGATACCCTTGGAGGCCTCGAAGCACTTGCATTTGAGCTAGGAGAGCGTGATATTTCCATCCGTGCCGCAAGTGTGGGTAAGATTACACGACGTGACGTACGAATTGCTGAAGTTGGCAAAGAACCCGAGGAACGTGTAATTCTAGCCTTCAGTACCAATGCGCTTCCCGATGCGAAAAAAGAAATCGAAAAACCAAGTTCAGATCTTTGCCTCATTGAGGGTGAAATCGTCTACCATATCATGGAACAACATGAGGAATGGCGAGAGAATGTTCTTGCTGAAAAGGAGAAGGAAGAACGCGAGATGGTCGTCCACCCTGGGCGGCTTCTCTTTCTTCCAGATCACACCTTCCGCGCCTCTAAGCCAGCAGTCATTGGTGTGAGGGTTCTCGGAGGGCGAATCCATATCGGTCAACGTTTGATGAAGGACGGTATGCAGATTGGCCAAGTAAAATCAATCAAAAAAGGACAAGATAATCAGAAAGAAGCAATCCAAGGTGATGAAGTCGCCATTGCCATTGATGGTGCAGTCAAGCGCCCCGGTGAAGAATCGATGGAGGCAACTCACGTCACCGTTGGGAGGCAAATCGATGAAGGTGATGTCCTACTCGTCTCTGTCCCAGAAACACACGTTCGAATCCTTCGAAAACGTGAACTCAGTGCAGTCGAGAAAGAAATCCTTGAGGAGATTATCATTATGCATCGGCGGAATCCTGATACTCCAAGATGGGGACTTTAACCCACGTACGGGAACGACGAACCTTGAAGTAGTTCAGGATGGGGTTTAGCGTCTGCTGAAGGTGCTAGAATGGTCTCAGAATATTCAGGAGGAGGAGGCCGCGGACGAGAGGTCGTTCGTGTTGTGAGTGATATCTCAAACGCCCTAATGAACGAGGTGTCCAAGGTTATCATCGGTAAGCAAGAGAACCTTCGACGTGTAACTATCGGTATCTTGTCTAACGGAAACATGCTCCTCGAGGACTTCCCTGGCCTTGGTAAGACTATGCTCGCGAACACCTTCGCACGCTCACTTGGTTGCAAATTCAAGCGTGTGCAATTCACCCCTGACCTACTTCCTTCAGATATCATGGGGACCTACATGTATGATCAGCAAGCAGGCGAATTCAAACTTAGGCCTGGTCCACTATTTGCTAACCTTCTACTTGCTGACGAGATTAACCGTGCTCCTCCAAAAACACAAGCCGCTCTACTTGAAGCAATGGAAGAGAAGCAAGTAACCATCGAAGGAATCACACACAAACTCCCTGCACCTTTCGTGACTCTGGCTACCCAAAACCCAATTGAACAGGAAGGAACCTACCCCTTGCCTGAAGCACAGATGGATCGTTTCCTGATGAAAATGAGTATGGGGTATCCAAACCGTCAGGAGGAGAAGGCTATCCTTGCACGCCGAAAAATGCGAGGGAAGGATGACCACGACGTCGATCAGATTACCTCTCCAAAGAAGGTGGTCGCCATGCAGAAGGCACTCGAAGAAGTCCACATTGACCCTGCGATTCTCTCCTACATCGTCGAAGTAGTCCAGCGTTCTCGCGAAGATCATCGCGTGATTACAGGTGCATCGCCTCGTGCAAGTCAATCTCTATTCAAGACTGGACGTGCTGCTGCTGCAATCGATGGCCGTGATTACGTCATACCCGATGATATCAAGGGCGTTGCCCTCCAAGTCGTCAGCCATCGAATCGTCCTCAAGCCTGAAGCAAAGATTCGTGGGATTACTGGAATGCACATCATGCGGAAGATTCTGAATGAAGTTCCCGTACCTGTCATTCAGTGATTCTGGGGCTTATTGACTGCCAATACTGATTTAGGACGGCGATTGTGGGATTCTTGAGGACGGATGGACCCATACAAGACTATCATCTCCTGCACCAACCAGAAAGGTGGGTGTGCGAAGACGACTACTGCCGTCAATCTAGCAACTTCGCTTGCAGAAGGGAATCCTAGCATGGGTATTCCACCTGCTAAGGTTCTGCTGATTGATCTCGATCCACAGGGAAATGCCTCCACTAGTTTCGGTGTAGACAAACGACTGGATGTGCCCACTGTATACGACCTGTTAATGCAGCCGTCAGACGGTACACTCAATGTCCACGACTATCTAATCGGACCAGGAATCCTCACTGATGAAATGCAGCGCGCTTTCAAAAATATGAATCAAGATTCAAGAATTCCTCCTCGATTGAAAGTGGAAAACCTCTACCTTCTACCATCAAACATCAGACTTTCAGGGGCGGAAATTGAACTCGCTACGAAACTCGGTAGAGAGACCCGACTTCGAGAGGCTCTGGCTCCTGTAATGGATGACTTTGACCACATCATCATCGACACACCGCCATCTCTTGGGCTGCTTACCATCAATGCCTTGGCCGCCTCAAACTGGATTCTTGTTCCTGTCCAAGCAGAGTACTATGCCCTTGAGGGTATGAGTCAGCTCATGAACTCGATTCGACTGATACAGAAGCGGGTCAACAACCATCTGAAACTGTTCGGTATCGCAGTCACGATGTATACACCTCAATCCAAACTCTCCGCTTTCGTCGAAGGTGAAGTTCGTAAGCACTTTGGGGAAGATGTGTTCCAAACTGTAATTCCTCGGTTGATGTCCATCGCTGAAGCTCCGAAAGATGGTGCTCCTGTGGTCCTTCTGAAAAAACCAACAAAACGTAACAAAGGTAGCAAACAATACTGGGGTCTCGCCAAGGAGGCTCATCAGCGAATCCTTGCAAGAAGGGCGGAGTATGGGGTGAATCCCGAATCCGTTCTAAGGCGAGAAGCTATCGAAAAAGGAGATCCAGAACACATCTGGGATGACATCGAAGATTGATTCAACCTCCTGAGAACGGCATTACTGTGCCTACTACAACCGTCATGGCTATGTTTGGAGTTGTAACCGTGACAACGATGGGTTCCCCTGAGATGACCTCCGTTTCCGTTTCTTTTGAAATCCGAAGACGATTGAATTCGCTAAAGGCGATGGAAGGGGTTCGGAGTGTTGATGATCTACTCAAGGCGGTATTGAAGGAACATCGACTGAATCGGCTACGTTCAGAACAGGACTCCATTCGATTACGCATTCGGGATTTAGAAAAATCAGACATTGAGGCAGTAATCGCCCGTATCACGGAGGAATAATCGTGAAGGGGCAGCCGAGGGTTGTATATGTCGATGGTAGCACAGTCCTTCGTGGACTGGTAATTGAAGGAAGTGATGAGGAGACCCTGCTACATCTAGCTGCATGTAATCAGGTCGAACTCATCTCGAAGAGACGAGAATGGAATACGGTTCTCCTTGGTTTGACTGAAATGGTTCGTTTAACTGGAGCTGAACCTTTGGGTGGAGAAAACCTGCAAAAATTGAGACTATCTCTTCCGGTTGATTTCAGATAATCACTGTCCGCCGTTCTTCTCGAGCCACTCGTGACCATACCACTTCCACTGGTCAGTAGTCCACCCTGGAGGTAAACCACCCTCTGGAAGTGGAGGGGCCTCGGTAGGTGCTGCTGCCTCTTCGGTGACTGGCGCCTCTGATGCTGCTGCCTCATCTTCTGAATCAGAGGTTGTACCATCGTAGACCTGCCAACCCTGTTCACCGTCCTGCCATTCACCGCTTCCGTCATCCACATCCTCGTCAGATGATTCGGATGATTCGTCCTCAACTGATTCTGCAACTGAGCGAGACTTCCCCTTAGAAGTAGTATCATCGACTTCTTCCTTTGATGAAGAATCAGACATGTCAAGGAGTGCAGCAACATCCTCACCCCATGCGTCATCCTCTATGATACCTCCAACCTGTTCAATTGAACCAGTCTCGATTTCTTTTGTTGCACCCTTCTGCACGTATTCGTCCTCTTTAGATGATTTATCAGTCACACGACGACCTAACATTCCTAAGATTCCGATGAGAACCATCATCGCTATTGCAATCCCGGCTCCATAAGGAGCAAAACTGAGAATCTGGGCACTGAAGTCGTTGGAATCAGCCTCACTATTGGTTTCGTTAATTGGAGTATAGACCGGCTGATTGAGTTTCAAACAGGTGGTATCCTGTATCAATTCATTCTTATCACGTTCACAGTAATCTTCAATCGTTTGCACATTGAATTCTCGATCATCATAATCAGTGTTAGAACCCAGACAATCACGATCTTCATCAAGCCATTCTGTAGCATTACCCACTAGAGAACCAGGACAATTGTCAGCATCCCAGTAGGCTTCAGACTCATCAGCATAACCATC
>DAFJ01000079.1:11017-11154 GCA_002497905.1 Euryarchaeota archaeon UBA251 | reverse complement strand
AGTGATATCCAGGCTACACTATGGATCCAATAACACAACCAGCGTCCACACTAATTTCAACCACTCGGATACAATCGTGTTTCTTACGCTTCGCTAATGCTTAGCAGGGCGACGAATGGCGGACCCACCGCGATTCG
>DAFJ01000079.1:6494-10720 GCA_002497905.1 Euryarchaeota archaeon UBA251 | reverse complement strand
GCGGACCCACCGCGATTCGAACACGGGTTACAAGCTCCGCAAGCTCATGTGATATCCAGGCTACACTATGGGTCCAGCGGCTCGGCGAGATGTGCCATCGGTTTAACCCCGACGGTTGAATCAATGTGCGACAGAATAGAGTCTCTTTCCTGTTGAACTATCAAGTCTCCAGTTAACACCATCAACGAATCTTGGGATGAAGAAGCCCACCTTACGCGGGGTGAGGCCATGATTTCGCATTCGCAGATCAATGCTCAAGTGAGCTACAATCTGACTGGCAGTACATTCGGGATTATTCAAAACATATCTTCGGATCTCACGCTTCAATCGTTCTTCCCGTGCTGCACGTTGCTTGCCCATGGTTCTATGTTGGCTGGTGGGCACTTGAAGGCAATCTGGGGAGACCCGGGGGCCCAAGGTTGCTCAACGAGATTTCGGAGGGAACTCTAGGGGAAGGAGGGTCTTCCATCGAGATTCCGCGAGTTTCTTGGCGTTAGGCCCTGTACGAGGGAGGGGGGTCTTGTGAGTCAATGTACCATGCATGCCATGCACACCGAACTTCACTCGTAATTCTATGAGGCGATCGCGCTCCGCAGCAACCAACATCTCCTCTTCGAGATCAAAAGTGGATGAGATATCATCTTGGCCTGCATTATGGATATGCAACGTGCCTTCCGACATATGCGCACGTGGAGAGAAGTCGTGATCTTCGGGGTCATCCATCCAGACATTGACATCGACGACGACGCGTTCGCGGAGAGTCGCCTTGGTAATCTCAATGGAGGTCGCCATCGACCCTTCCACCCAGTCCGGGTTCTAAGGGCTTCCTTTCAAGTCGCACTTTGGAATCAAAGCAATCCAACTTCTAGAATAATAGGGATTAGAACCACAAGTTCCACTTCTAAAGTCCAATTATTTCCTTCATCTGGGTCCACGCCATCAATTGGTAAATCTGGATCAGATTCATCTGCAGTAATCGTCCAAATCCAATCTCCTTGACCAAATCGTGCGCCTGGCTCTGAGATTAGTGTCAACAACAACGCCTCTTCTGAATCTGCAGTGTAGGTCTGTGTATCAGTAGAATATGGATTGAGATTTGTACGTTCAATTGATCCAGTTGATGCTTCAGTGATATTGTGCTGTACGGTCTTCACCTTGGCGGCCCAACTGGATTCTGGAATCTGCAACATCATCGAGAAATTATCCTCAGGAGGTAATCCTGTGGGGACAAAATCTCGGTCTAATTCCAATGTACCGTTGAATTCCAGAATACGTCCACCATCTCCAGGAATATGGTTAATCACGTAGCTTTCTCCCTGCTTCAGATATCCATCCCAACTTACCTTCATGGTCTGATGTCTCCAAGTGACATTGAATGTCCTCTCAAGAATTCTTAACTCCCAGATCATCGTAGTTGCTGCACCCCTATCATCAGTTACTGTCAGTGAACCAGTACGATTCTGAGCCCTATCTACGATGAATGAAACGCTATTGTTTGTATCATCAATATCGTTCTGGAAGTTCCCATCGGCATCAGAATCCATAGACCAATCGAGATCCCATGCATATTGAAGGACGCCTCCCTCAGGATCAGAAGAAGTGGAGCCATCCATTGTGACGATGGTGCCAGTCTTGACAACAGTTGGACCAGATACAGCAGCAATTGGATATTCGTTGACGTAGATTGTTACCGTGATTGAATCCTCACCTCCAATATCATTGACCACTGTCAAAATAATGTCAAAACGACCAGATTCATCGAATACATGACTCACGTATCCTTGAGTTGTGTTCCTCTGTGATGTACCGAAATCCCATCGGTAATCCACTATTAACGTTGGATCAGGAGAAGTGGAAGCACGTGCATCGAAGTTCACAGCTTCGCCCACATCAATCATGTCAACATCAACAGAGAGGCGAGCTGTTGGTGTTACTGTAGTAAACGCACTAGTGCAACCAGCCAAGGGAAGCATCAGCATCAGAACTGTGAGAAGTAAGCCTTGACCGACCCTTCGCCCCTCCATAGCCTGAATCCAGCCCTCACCCTGTTTATGTCTGACGCCATGATTCGTCATTTTCTCTACATTCTAGTTCAACTTTGAAACAACGAGGTATGAAAAACGGTCACGTTGGAAGACGATACATGGTGGACGATCCATTCGCAGGCCAACGCGTCGTCGCGTTCGACCTGGAAACCACTGGACTCGATGTCCGTAAAGACAGGATTGTTCAGTATGCACTCATCGGAAGCGATAGTGATGGTTCAACAATTACTGTGGAGGCTTTGGTCAATCCTCAGCGACAGATTCCTAGTGAATCGAGTGCAGTTCATGGCATCACAGATTCTGATGTTCGTTCAGCAAGCACATTCGCAGAACATGTTGACCAACTGAGTGAACTTCTCGATGGAGCCATCGTAATTGGACATAATATCGAACGCTACGATTGGCGACTACTTACTGCAGAGTATACCCGAGTTGGTCGCTTACCCCCTGAACCTGCAACAATGATTGACACGCTACGTCTCGCCAAACGATTGAAAATTCCAGGAAGACACGACCTCGGAACTCTATGTAGAGCTGCTGATATTACTCTGAATAATGCTCACAATGCAGCCGCTGATGCTGGAGCGACGCTGATGCTTCTGTGGCGATGGATGGCGAGACATCCCCGTGAATTTCGTAGATCTCCAGAGGAGTTACAGGCATGGATAGCTGCTGGAAACACAAATCAGAATGCACTTGGGCCATCCTTAGATGACCTCGAATCGGTGCCTGGTTCAGGTGGACGTCTCAGGATAGATGGAGATAGCGTGGTACTCGCATTCGGGAAGCACAAAGCAAGAGATATACTCGTTGTTGCAAACGAAGAACCCGGATATATCCGCTGGCTATGCTCTCCATCTGGACCGTTAAATCAGGATGCCATAGACGCTGTGAAGGATCTACTCTGAATGTTTCATTCCTCTTCGGATTTAGGACGAGGGGCCTTGCGAATTGACTCGAGAAGTGGAGCCCACGGAAGAACCTCGCTCCAATCGCCCATAGCCCATGGTTTTGCATTGGTTCGGATAGAACCAAGAAATACTGCCCCACGATGGTCTGAATTCATGACATCTCGCATCTGATCAAGTGCCTGTCCTTTGCAGATTACCCCAATAGTACGGCCTGACGGGATAATCCCGCCAACCTCCTCCTTAGGACTCACGAGTTCTACCATACAAGCACCACTTGCTTCATCGAATTGGAGAATAAGAGCAACCTCATCACGGAAAATTCCTGACGGAGATGGCAGCTTACCCTCTGCTCGTGCATGGAACCAGGCTGGACACCATGCTTTCCATTCACAAAACCGACACGCGTCATCATCTGGAGTTGCTTCCAATGGTTCCTTCGTGATTGCCATCCCTTCCCATGCACGGAATGCATCTTCAAGGACAGAGGGGCCCTCAGCCTCGTACACCTTTGGCCCAGCGGAATACCAACCCTGAGCGCGCACAGTGGGTGCATTTGGATTGTTTTCCAACAACATATCTCGATAGAATCGGAGTTGGCGACTAACTGTCTCATAGAGGCCCCCGGGAGGTGGCCGCCCTGTCTTCAGGTCTGCAACAATCCACCCGACTGGGTTACGGTCCTCATCGAGATCCTTTACGAGAAGGTCAAGTCGCCCCATTAGGCGGCCACATGGTGAGCGAAGTGTTCCCTCCGCTGCCAAAACAGTATCCTGTACTTCACGCCACTGAGCAATGGATACCTCGGACATCTTCGCCGTACCAATCTTCGCGTTAGCGATGAGCATATTGAGAGAGCCAATTAGAAGATCATGAGCACGAACAATTTCTCCATCCTTGAATGCTGGATGTCGAGGTGTTCTAAGGAAAATTTCTTTCTCCTTTTGCCAATGAAGATCGAGAATTCGCTTCGCGGTTGGTGGTAGCCAACCAACCTCATCCGGATCCTGCCCCGAAAGATCGAGGTTACAGAAATCCTCCACACTATCGTGCACCGCAGTGCCAATCGTTGCAGCCATTCCTGCCTTCCGTGGAAGACGTTGTCTTGACAACCAGTACTTGCGGGGGCAAGATGCGTAATTATTCCATGAGGAGGGTGACAACTGATGCGCTGGAGTGGCCATAGTCACATCCTCGATTACACATGGTTAGGCCCAATGATTAACACCATCGGCCCCAATCAGTGGATATGGCGAGCGAGCCGATTCTAAAG
>DAFJ01000079.1:0-6191 GCA_002497905.1 Euryarchaeota archaeon UBA251 | reverse complement strand
GGCGAGCGAGCCGATTCTAAAGATCTCGAGTGATGTGGATGCCGAAGGTGCGTTGGTAGTTACCTGCTTTCCATCAGTGGGTTATGTGACATCTATTGTTGCTCACTATCTCATCGATCAACTTGAACTGAGGTTTTGCGGAGGTGTCCGTGCACCTGGACTTCCTGCCGTCTGTCTAGTGAAAGATGGTCATCCTATGCCCCCCCTCCGATTCTACGCAGGGGAACCGGTTTGCACTGTCGATGGATGCGACAAGTTGATTCTGATTGTCTCTGAAATCCCAGTTCGCAATGATATGGTCCTCCCTCTAACCGAGACTTTGTTGGATTGGTCCAAGGAGGCAAAGGTTGCTGGAGGAGTACTAATCGATTCCTTCTCCCACACCGATGAACACGCTCACGAAATTATTGACGATGATGAGACAGAGGAAACCATTCTGGGTATTGGTGCAACCGCAGCTACGCGCGAACGATTAGAGAAAATGGATGTGCAATTATTGAGTCAGGGGGTTGTCGCTGGGATGACCGGGGTTCTACTTGGTGAATGCCGACGAAGAGGGCTCGATACTTTCGCGATTCTCGCCGAAGCAAACGGACCACCTGGTGCGGGACTACCTGATGCAAGAGCGGCTTCCCGTATCATCGAAAAACTCGACATGTTACTCCCCAATCTTTCCCTCCCTACCGAGCCTCTAATCGAAGAAGCAGAACGAATTGAAGAACAGATTCGAGAAATGCTCCAAGTTCACCTTGGCAAGGTGGCCGAAGATGAAGAGAATGCAGGTCCTTCTTCGATGATTTACGGTTAATCAGACCCAATCATCCAAAGTTCCTGAACGTTGAACCTGTGATCCCCCACTGTTTTGAGGATCGAAATCTCCTCCCTTGGAGATGATTGTATCCAAATCTGATTCATTCAAAATCGATACCCCCAGACGTTGTGCCTTCTCCAATTTTGAACCTGCAGATTCGCCAGCGACAAGGTAGTCCAATTTACCCGATACTGCACTGACAACCTTACCCCCAGATGCTTTGATTGCAAGCGCAATTTCCTTTCGAGGACGACTAAGCGTCCCCGTGATGCAGAATGTCTTACCCTCTAGCACACCAGAAGATGTGAGAGAGATTGTCTCGGTCGTAATCTCAAGTATATCTGCTAAATCAAACACAATTGAACGGCGCAGTGCCAATCCATCAAGAAGTGAAGACGCGACTGTTTCTCCGACTCCATCAATTGCAACAAGACGGTCAATTACGGGCTTATCTTTTGCCTCAGCCATCATCATCAAATTCTCTAAATCGCCAACTTCCGCAGCAATTGAGGTGGCAAGTTCGGGGCCAATCCCTGGTAGACCGAGAGCCGATAAGAATCGCGATAACATCAGAGATTGAGTTGATTCCAACTGAGAGAGAACATTAGAGGCACTCTTCTCACCCATACGATCGAGGGTGAGTAGATCGTTCATACTTAATCGATAAAGATCAGGAAGGGTTCGAACTAATCCCACATCGCAAAGTTGCTCTGCAAGTTTTTGACCAATCCCATCCATCTCAAGAGCTCGACACCAGTAAAGGACAGTACGAACTACGCGGGCAGGGCAATCGAGATTGTTACATCGAATAAAAGCGCCATCAACCTCAAGCGACGATGCACATTCTGGACAAGATGTTGGTGGATCAGGCACTGACCGATGGGGAAGCGACAATTCAAACTGAGTCCCATCTCCATGAAAACGGCCTGTCAAATCATTCGAATTAGCTGGCCCCAATACCTCGATAATCTTTGGAATTACATCGCCTCTACGCACAATCCTAACCTTGTCCCCAATTTGAACTCCAAGACGCTTGACTTCTCCCGCATTATGGAGGGTGGTATTCTCAACTGTAACTCCGGAAACAACAACTGGTGCGACGCGTGCAACTGGAGTTACTGCACCTGTTCTTCCAGTCTGCCAATCCACACCCATAAGCACGGTTACCGCCTCTTCCGGAGGAAACTTCCATGCAAGAGCCCAACGAGGATGATGTGCAGTCATTCCTAGCAATTCTCTCTTAGAAAGGTCGTCGAGTTTGAACACCACGCCATCAATCTCCCATGGAAGTTCGGACCGAGTATCAGTCCAATACTTGGTCTGAGAAATCATTGATCCAGTTACTGTGTCTACAGTATCACCCTCACAAACTTGGTCTCCCGCTGGCTCAATGCCGATACTACGCAACCAATGGACAATTTCGCTGTCATATTCAAAATGAAGCGGGGTTGGACTGTCCGGATGAGTTTCATCTGAAGGGATGAAACGTGCGTCGTAAGCGAGGAAGGTTAGATCTGAGGCATCGCCCTTACCTGAATCCACATACTTCTGACGAAGAGAACCCGCAGCAAGATTTCTTGGATTCGGGGCGATGTCAGCGTACTTCTCCCTAAACACATCAAGGCGCATTACAACCTCACCACGAACATGGCAATCACCATCCCAAGAAAGACGATGAGGAATGTTAGGGATTCTCAGAGCGTTTGCTGTAACATCCTCGCCACGCTCACCATTGCCACGGGTTGCTGCACGTACAAGCCGCCCCCGACGATATTCAAGTGAAAGAGCCGAACCATCGAGTTTCGGTTGAGCGAGAAAGCGCCGACCCTCGGCTGTCGTTTCCTGGACGAAATGAAGAATCTCCTCATCTGTCGTAGCTTTATCGAGGCTCCTCATAGGAAATCTATGGTCTACCTTTACCGAGCCTGCCGGTACCTCTGCACCAACTCGTCTCAGTTGAGGATGCTCTGGAGAAAGTCGCTTTAGTTCATCCCATAATGCATCGAATTCCGCATCATCAATCTCAGGAGTTGCGAGATTGTAGTACAGATGGGAATGGCGGGCAATTTCCGCCGCAAGATACTCGACACGATCCAAAGTTCCCCCCCCTTGTCTATTCATCTCCACGACAGGCAATGAACCTCTTTGCTCTCTTCAGCACCAGCGCTTCTGGAATTTCGAATTGAACACGATAGAGGTCTGCAAAAGCCGTCTGCGTGTTCCTCGCAATCGTGCAATGCGTTGACGCTCAATAGGACGTAAGCGTCTTCTAATTACTAGATGGGCATTGTGGGGCATAGCGACTCTTCGAGTTCGACGGATGATGGACTTTCGATAGCCAACATTCCAGTGGTTCCTATCGGAATCATCTGGTGTCCAAGAAGGAAAATCCGGGGGCATGGTTGGGTCGCGCAAGGTCCGGATGGCATTCGAGATAGGACATCAACCTTACCATCTCCCTCCAACATAATTCAACACTGACAAAGGAGCAGTGATGTGTTTCACTCATCTGGTTGGAGGAAGGGGTAGCCCCATTCATGCGGGGGCGATAGGGTGCGCTTAACCGAACGGGGGCTAATCCAACGAAGCAAATTGAGCGGTCCCCCTGCCTTGTCGTTTGTTCCACTAGCACGAGCACCTCCGAACGGTTGTTGAGCGACGACTGCACCAGTTGGCTTGTCATTGATGTAGAAATTTCCTGCTGTGAAGCGCAACGCATTGAAGGCGGTCTGGATATCTTCCTCATCATTAGCGAAAATTGAACCTGTAAGTGCGTAAGGGGATGCAGTATCACACATACTCAAGACATCAATGAATTCATCATCCTCATAGATGTAGATCGACAAAACAGGCCCGAATATCTCCTCTATCATCGATTCATACTCTGGGTCATCACAGACGATGATAGTCGGATCGATGAACCACCCTTCTGAATCGTCACTGTTACCTCCACAAACAATATTGCAACCAGGATCGGTTTGAGCTCTCCGAATATATCCAGTGATTTTGTCGAAAGAGCGTTGGTCAATTACGGCCGTCATGAAGTTTGTAAAATCACGAGCATCGCCCATGGTGATACGTCCAACCTCCTCTACGAGTTCATCTTTGATAGATCCCCAGACAGAACGAGGGATGTAGGCTCGACTAGCTGCACTACATTTCTGACCTTGGAATTCGAAAGCGCCTCGAAGAAGTGCAATTACAAGAGCGCGATGATCGCAATTTGGATGGGCAACGACGAAATCTTTCCCACCAGTCTCTCCGACGATACGCGGATAGGATGCTAGATTGCCGAGAGATGATGCAATCCGTTCCCAGAGGCCATTGAAGGTGTTTGTAGAACCAGTGAAGTGGACTCCAGCAAAGTGAGGATTCTCCAAGGCGATGCTAGTAATTGCTTCACCAGAACCGGGAACGAAGTTGATGACGCCAGGAGGAAGTCCTGCTTCCATCATCAATTTCATAATTACATGATTTGAGAATATGGAATTACGACTTGGCTTCCATACCGCAGTACAACCCACAAGTGCCGGTGCACTAGGAAGGTTTCCAGAGATACTTGTGAAATTGAAAGGTGTGATTGCAAGAACAAAGCCCTCAAGAGGTCGTATCTCTGTTGAATTGATTACACCCTCAGGAGAATGGAGGGGTTGAAAATCATCATGGAATTGGCGAGCATAATAAGCGTTGAATCTCCAAAAGTCCACAAGTTCGCAAACAGCATCAATCTCCGCTTGAAACGCTGTTTTTGATTGATTCAGCATGGTGGAAGCATTTGCTTTCGCCCGCCATGTTGTTGCAAGTAGGTCGGCGGCACGCTCGAAAATAGCACATCGTGCCTCGAGACCTATCGCAATCCAATCCATCTGTGCATTAACGGCAGCATCGCAAGCCGCTTCCATCTCTTCCGGTCCAGCAAGATGTACATTAGCAAGAACATGGCCATGCTTGTGAGGAATAACTTGGGGCATTATGTCCCCTGTGAAAACCTCAACTCCATTGATGATGCAGGGTATTTCCACCACCTCACACATCTGTCGATCCATCTCCTCCTGCAGTTCAAGTCGCTCCACACTACCGGGGGCATAGGAGAGGATTGGTTCGTTGTCGGGGTAGTCAGCCATGGAATAGGCTTCTCGGGTCCGTCTTTGATGATTGCGAGAAGAGTTCATTCCTCTTCTTGTAGGAGTTCGATGATTTCCTCCCAACGATTAGTGACTGCGGCTTCAATCCGAAGAGCAGCCTGCTCAAGGTCATCTGGGGAGCCGCCGAGAGGTAAGGGAGCGAACAACCACCATCCAGTGCGCTGAAGCACAATCCGACGGCCCCCTTCCCAACCTCTCCAGACGACTCGGTCCCATTCGAAAGTGAAACCATCTGCAGATAGGATATCCCGCGTTACTGCATACCGTTTCGGAAGAATTTGAAGGAGGAGCATTCCAAACAAAGCTAAAGGGAAGAGGAATAATTGCAATGGCGGAATATCGAGAATAGGATCGAGGAGTAAAGGCATCAGACCCATCACAATAAGAGTGATCACATTTGCCCAATTCCGCTCATATTCGTACCGAATAGTGGTAGACCATGCCCAACCTCCATTCGAAAGTGCTCCAAGACGAGGGACCTCTCGTTCCATCATGAAATAACGGAATGTGTCGATTACAACAATCATTGAGACCAAGGCAATGGCCCCAAAGCCAACAATCGAAGTAGTATCATCGAATGTCTCGAAAATCTTACTCAACACATCACCTAACCATCGGAATTTCGCCGCTGGCGGGCAAGCAATGCAGTAGCAACCACAACCACGAGAAGAGGTAGGATTACTCCGGGGGATAGTAAGGTCACAATGAGGGGCTCTTCTGATGCGCTTTCAGATACTGTCAGAGGGACCTTTGGGTCAGAATCATCTTGATCCAAAATTCCGTCATCATCATCATCATCGTCCTCGATAAGATCTGTAGTACAAGAATCAATGATCTCATCGGGATTACCATCTTGATCGGTGTCCTGCCAAGCACAGGGATCCTTCGGGAATGAATCGAGTGTATCACGCATTCCATCGTTATCGTCGTCCTCATCATACTCATCAGGCCCACAACGGACCTCTTCCACAGGATCATACCAAGCATAATCCCCAGTAGTCTGACAAGTATCGATGAAATCGTTGTCATTATCCTGTGGCCAAACTTGGAAGATGATTGAATCAGTAGCTACGCCACCAGCAGGATCTCTGACCGACACGGTAAGAGTATACGTGCCCAACTCAGTTGGGTAAACCGTGTTAGATAAGACAGCATATGGATGAGCAAATCCGGTTTCGCTTCCAATTTGTTGAGAATCAGAACTTCCTTCCTCTGATATCTCATATGTTACCATC
>DAFJ01000025.1 GCA_002497905.1 Euryarchaeota archaeon UBA251 | reverse complement strand
CAGAGTATCAAGAACTTCAGCACTGGAGTATTTCCTAGTCATTGGCTTGAGATGGCAAAGGGCCGACTGTATGATGGCGATGCTGTCGCAGCATGGACAATTCATCGTATTGTTCGCGACACATTGGCCATGTTTAGTCCAATATGTCCATTGTTCAGTCACCACATCTCTACCACTCTCTATGATTCATCTGCTGTCGATGTTCGTAACCATCCAGAACCGATTTCGATTTCTAGCGACAATATCATGGAGGATACTACAGACATGATTGTTGAATTCAATTCGATGGTATGGAAAGAGAAGAAAGATGCTGGAACAAGTCTAGCACAACCAATCTCTGGAATCGAGGTACCTGAAGGGCTAATCCACTTCGCAGATGTGTTGACTGCGATGCATAAACTAGAATGAAACATCAATCAAGAACTGATTTGTTGACAACCGATTTTGGAGTTATTCCGTTAAAGAAATCAATTAACAGGTTAGCCATTTCAAGCCCAATACGTGCTTGAGCCTCAAAGGTTGCAGCACCGATATGTGGTGTTCCATGAAAATTCGGATGCTTAAGGAGGGGATGTGTAATTTCAGGTTCTCTTTCAAAAACATCCAACGCGCACGATCTCAACGTGCCGTTCTCAAGTGCTTGAAGAGCGTCATCCTCATTGACAATTCCACCACGGGCACAGGATACAAGGTGATTTCCGCATTCGATTCCGTCCGCCCCAACGTTAGGCATTAGTGACAATGTATGTGAATTAACCAAGTGATGGGTCTCTTCGGTAAGATTGCAATGAACAGCAATATGCGTACAATTTCTAAAGACATCTTCGACATTTTCATGCAATTCACATTGATTTTCTGTCGCAATTTCAGCGGGTAAATATGGATCATAAGCATGCAAATTCATACCTAATGATTTAGCAACACGTCCGACACCTTGCGCTATTCTTCCAAAACCTATGAAACCAATATTCTTCCCTGATAGTTCGGTACCCTTGAGCGTTTTTTTGGTCCATTCACCATTACGCAGATTTCTGTCCGCAGTAGGAATGTGACGTGCAGATGAAAGGAGATGTCCAATTGTTAATTCAACCACAGATTGTGTTGACGAGCCAGGGGGATTGCATACCAAAATTCCAGCAGATGTTGCTGCATCGAGGTCAATATTGTCCACACCTACTCCGGCTCTACCAATGAGGCGGAGTGAGGGTATATCTGCAATAGCAGCAGCAGTCATTTTCGTTGCTGAACGAATGACTACCGCATCAAAACCATCGACTAATTCCTCCTGAGAATGAAGAATCGACACTTCATGCCCTACTTCCCTCAGCATCGAAACAGCATCTTTGGCCATGCCATCAGTTACAGCAATCTTTGCCATGTCTGTGAATTCAACCGCCACCTCATAATCCTGTCACTAATAGTACCGAATATCTATTCAAAGAATTGATGAACAAGTAATACATGTGCGTTTCATGACCTTTGAATTGCCTGACCTAGGATACGCTTACGATGCACTTGAACCACACTTGGATGCATTGACGATGGAGATACATCATTCAAAGCATCATCAAGGATATACAAACAAACTCAATGCTGCAATCGCTGGTACCGAGATGGATGGTAAATCAATTGAGGATATCCTCGCATCCCACATGGATAACGGAGCTGTGCGGAATAATGGTGGAGGTTTCTACAATCACACATTATTCTGGTCCAGCATGAGTCCAAATGGCGGAGGGGAACCTACAGGTGATCTTGCTGCTGCCATCGATGCTTCTTTTGGTGACTTTGCATCCTTCCAGCAAGCTTTTGCACAAGCTGCAATGACACGTTTTGGAAGTGGCTGGGCATGGCTATGCCAGACCGATTCAGGACTCGAAATCTGCAGCACTCCAAATCAGGATAATCCATTGATGACGGGGATTGGCTGTGGTGGTACGCCACTACTAGGCCTTGACGTCTGGGAACACGCATACTACAAGAAATTCGGACCCGGACGAGGCGATTATATCGCAGCATGGTGGAATGTCGTCGATTGGGGCGCTGTAGCTTCTAGGATGAACTGAACACCCTCTGTTCAACGAACATCTCTAAACGGCGTCCGAACCGCCACGAACCATGGCCGACCTAAGTGGAACACTCTGGGGCATCGGTCTCCTTCTAGTCCCAGTAATACTAGCCGTGCCTGTTCGTTGGCTATTCCGCTCTTGGTTAGGGAATAAGGCAAAACATACGCGTTACAGAGAAGCTGTCCGGCGTGTATTGAACTCGGGGAGTACACTTTCGAAGTTCAGAACAGCATTAGATGAAGAGGCACGACACCTCCACATTTCAGAGGACAGGCAATCACGGATTGAAACAGCGATGCTTACTCCTCTGAGTATTGTGCATTTCATTTTCATTCCAGGTGTAACACTCTCACCTCTAATTACTTTGATTGCAGCGCCAGTGTATCTTCTGACATGGCCACTTCTTGCTCTTTGTGAACGTATTCTGATTAGATTCGGATTTCTTCTTCGTATTCTGAGAATTGTGATGTCAATGACAGATTGGAATGTGATTGGTATACGGCAACCTGGTCACGGAAGTACACGAATCGATCCAGTCCTTCTTTCCATCCATCGGCTACCCACACCTGTGCTCCTCGGTCTCTTCGCCTACCTGATATCCCTTTATCTTCCACTAAGTTTCACTGGTATCATCACGAGCACTGTCATATTGTACGTTATACTTGGATCATTCACGACCGTCCTCACTGCAGCGGTAACTGGACCCTTAGTATTCTCAGCAACTGCGGAACGAAGATTGATTCCACTCTCCACTTTCGTAAATGAAAAAATTCAGCCGATTGTAGGAGTAGGACTACTTGCCTTAACTTTCAGACAGATGATGGTAGTGATTCGAACTCCAGAACTGACTCCTTTTGACAGTCCAGTACAGTTTTCACTTTCAGCCCTTGCTGTCCTTTACAGTGCTTCTCTTGTCGGTTTAGCTATCGAATTTGGGTATAATCGACGGCGGGGTGAATTGATCAGCCAGTCCTTCCAAGATCAAGTCGCCGAAGACATTGATGCTGAGTTGTATGCTTATGTTCGGAAAAGTGGGCAACTATCACTGCAGACAATCGGTCGACTCAATCAACGCGATCTCGCTGAAAATGAACTGACGTTTGAGGAGATTGCAACAGCGCCCTCTGCTATGGATAATGATACTGTACGACCTGAAATTCCAGACCTCTGATTAGTCATCCGCCTTTAACGCTCCAACACTCACAAGGTCTGCTTCAAGGACTGCTCCTTCGGCTTCAAGATCTGCATGCTCAATCAATGTAGGATTCATATCGAACTCTCGACGGCGGACTGTCCAGAATGCGACGACTCCCAGCAATATTACAACAGCAAAGATTCGAAGTAAAAGGCCTGAAAATCCTGAGGAACTTGTGTCCTCAAGAAGAGTATCATCAAGTTCGAGAACCCTACCCTCATCATAGACTGGTCGTATCATTCGTAAATTTCCATCATGGATTGGATCATATGATTCAGATGGGGTTCCAGGATCTAAATCCGTATATCCATCTAAACGCTGCACAACCTCGACTAAGACAGGGGTAGAAACATCCAGAGTTAATGAACAGGATACAGTGTATGCGAAGAGAGGTTCGTAGAATTCATCATCTATCGAAGTGATAGGTAGAAGAGTGACTCCGTTACCAACAACATCGAACTCTGCATATGTATTCCATTGGGACTCGTCAATCTCAATCTCATATCGAACGATATCACCATTACGATCCCCTTGACCGGCATCATTCTCTCCTGTCTCCCCAACATCAATTGTAAGTGAATGTTGACCAAATTCACCATGTTCTAGATTCCTCTGAACAACAGCAAAGGTGACGTCCATCTGTACAGTACCGTTTGGAATGTAGACATAGTGACGGTCGTCAGTTGCGTAGGTTCCAAAGGTACTGGTCGGACCATTGTTGAAATGACTCCATTCACCTTTCCAATTATGGGAAAGTCGATCTGTCGATAACTCGATGATGGTGTCTTGCATGAGGTTCTCATACTGATCATAGGCATCCCACACAGTAGGGCGCATGTCATCGACAAAGCCATCACCGTCTGTATCGCGCATCAATTCTAGTGTACGAGCTAGAGCAAGAGCGTGGTCGACGTTAACAAGACCGTGTCCGACACGCCAATCGTGACATCTACCTGTAAGAGAAAGATAACACGATTCATTCTGAGGGATGTCATTACAGGAATCCTCATCATTTCCTTCCTCACAACTGTTGGGGAGATACTTGGAAGTCAACTCAAGAATCAGCTCCACCTCATGGATTCGAGTCTCGTTAGCAGTCCCCCAATCTTCCATCTGGAGTCCTTGTGAATCAGATCCCGTAACGAGGCTAATTCCTTCATCATGATCTTCCCTCTGATAGTCAGCAACACCCAACGATGGAGCAGCATCAATCAAAATGGTAGCGATACCACCGATATGGGGTGTCGCCATACTAGTTCCACTAATCGACATGTAGTAGAGGTCCCCTTGAGTCCTTGTGGAAGCATCGATTGCGGTTCGACGTGGTGCAGTCGCCCAGATATCCCTGCCAGGAGCTCCGAGATCGGGCCATGTATGCTGTTGACTCATCCATCCTCGACTGCTAAATGATGTGACTGCTGAACCATCATGTGTTAATGCAGCAATCGAAATCGCCGAAGGTGTGTTTGCGTATACATTAGTACGAAGATCGCTATCATCCTCAGCACCTGAACCGCCGCTATTACTAGCTGCAAAGATGACTGCAACTCCATTTTCAAAAGTCAAAGCGTCAGTAATGGTAGCAATTGCACCCTGAGGGTTGTAATCACCATCTGTCCCCCAAGAGTTTGAAACCACACGGATATTATTCGGATTATTTCCTGGGCGACTATGTTCGTATACCCATTCAAGTCCTTGCTCGGCAGCGAAAATCGAAACACCATCTCCAGTACCCAATGCAACTAACTGAGCCCCCTTCGCGGTACCAAGACGACGACCTCCTGAGGCGTCACCATTACCGGCAATGGTTCCACCGACATGTGTGCCATGACCAGATGATGTGTCTGAGTTCTTGGTTTCTGTCCAACCAATCCCATCGTATTTCGCAGAATAAATTACCTTATCTCCAGTCCATGGTCCAGCATAATCGAAGTCGGGATGCTCGGCATCAACCCCTGTGTCAAGATCCACGGCCGTAGTTCCATCACCATCCCACTCTGCAAATGCGCCCGTATCAGTGAGTTTCAATGAACCATCTCGTTGAATGATTGCACGACTCCAAGCAGCAGTAGAATTCGTCACATGAACTGTCTCATGCATCAAGATTGGTTCAGGAGTCATAATTGGTTCATCAAGGTAGAACGTCTGTAATGGACGATCAAGTTCGAGAAATCTAATTTCGGGATGATTGCTAAGATGAGCAATCTGTTCAACATCGAGTTGAGCAAGACCGCCTTTGAGAAAATCCGATTCAACGACAAAGGTGACTTCATGAGAAATAAGGAAGGCACGGATCTCCTGAACTAAAGCCCCGGAAAACTGAACGATGACTGGGTGAGTTGTATCGTCATTGGTCTCGATTGCATTAATCAGAGCCGAATCGATGACTGATTCATTCAATGGTGGAGTCATTGTGGCGCCAACAATACTAGATTGAGGTAGGCTGATGAACAACATCACAAGGAGGACCGACAGCCTGACTCGTGTCCCATCCATAACATAGCCTAAACGCCCCTGTTCTAAGGTATTACGCGTCTGTAATCAATCTGAAGATGGCTTCCATCTATTCCGTATATTCAATTCAACAGATGTGCCTTCAAGTTGCTTAGTATGGAGAGAGGACCCCACATGCGCAACATCAGGATGAACAAGGCACGCACTCCACCAAGAGTCATTTCCTTCTACTGATGACATGACGATTATTCTCCCACCACCTGCCAATGATTGACTTCCAGGAGGGATTTCAGTATCGGTCTCAACCGTCACAGATGTCCGCGCTAATGCTCCTCTTGCATCTAGTCTTGCAATCATCTCCTGGCCGATATAGCAACCCTTGGTGAACGAGATATCGCTATCGAGAGCTACTTCAAGAGGAATTGGACGATGCTGTTCCAATCCGGATGAAGTAAGATGGCCTCGTTTAATTCTGTACAAATCCTCATCAATAGAATCTCTTAGATTAGAACCCTGTTCTATGAAATCCTTACTCAGGATTTCGATATCCTGTGAAGGACCAAGATAGACCATTTCCAAGGTCTCAAGAGAACGAACTATGGTAGAATGTACCGAACCTTTCTGTTCGACATGATTGATCACATGGTCACCTTCAATCTCTCTGAACAAAAGCGAAAATCCCTCATCAAGAGGAATTACGTCCACATTTTGTTTCCACGATCTAGAGCGTACCAAGAGTTCCCTTGTCGATGCCGCCCTACCCATCATGTGGGTGAGAGCAATCTGGTCACCAAGATTCCATACAAGGAGACGATCTTCAATTCGACCATTTGCGTCAAGGATACAACAGGTCTGAGTTTCACCTTCCGATAGATCCTCTAGATGTTGTGTAGACACGGAATGGAGGAGAGAACGAGAATCATCTCCGATGAGAACTGAGATGTCGCCTGAACGAACATAGTGCGAACGCATAGAACTCAACTGAACGACTGACCGCAGCCGCAGGACTTGTCCGCGTTTGGATTCTCTATTTGGAAACCCCCGCCAAGAAGGGTGTCGCGGTAATCGATGCGGATCCCATTGAGAAGTGTGCTATCCTTGTTGTGAATGAGTAATGTGATGTCTCCGAACTGAAAACTCTGGAATGAAGACATATCATCGGGACGTTCGATGATTTGCATATCATACATATGACCAGAACAACCGCCTGCCTCGACGGAGACCATTAACACATGAGTACCGGTATCCGAACCCATCGCACCAATCATCGCTTCCTTCGCACTATCCGTAGCATCAAGAGTGGCTTCAACAACCTCAACTTGAACAGCCATTGGAAGTGAGAACCCATCGCTTTCGATAAGACCCATACAACTGGTCAGAAGGTCGCTATATATCAATCTCGACAATCCTACACCCACATCCGCTGGATTGATGGACATTGTAGACAAGAACGACTCGTGCAGGACAGAAGTCAACGTGCTGGTTTCAGATTCCAAGAGCATTCTAGGAATCCAGTCAGTGACGCTGTTGCGAGTGAAGCACCGCTGAATACTTCCTGCGATGGTCCGGATGGGCGCCTCTATGGCACCTTAATGCGAACTCCTGGTGATGACAAGTATCTGATTCTCGGCCTAATGACTGGTGAGGGAGATTTACTTCGTGACGATCCACTACCTGAAATCCAATGTCAAGATGGACAAGTGCATGTCATCTGGAATGGTGTTCCATCACGCAGATCACTAGATTCGACATCAGCGTGTGGAATGTGTGGGCGTGACGAAATACGAATCGTTCCCATCGAAGGATGTGGTTCAATGCCTGATGTCAAGGTGGATAACAGTGTCATCTATTCAATCTCCAGCATGGAACCAGAAGGAGATTCCCTGTACAGCGTCACGGGTTCTTCCCATTCAGCAACCTCATACACACTCAAAGGAGAAGTTGTTCAAACCATGGAAGATGTTGGACGACACAATGCTATGGACAAACTTGTGGGAGTACACCGTATTGATTCCAACTGGCCCATGGACAAACACATTGTCAGCCTCTCCGGACGTGTATCTTTCGAAATGGTCGAGAAAGCTGTTCGATCAAATGTACCAATCCTGATGAGTGTTGGAGGAGCGACTAGCGCTGCAATCGACCTCGCAGCGTTCCATGACCTCACACTAATTGTCTTCTCTCGCGAAGGACGTTTTACCGTCATGACTGGGGCCCATCGCATCATGTACGACGAATCCGTCAAGTAATGGAAGCAATCCACTGCTAGTATGCCTCGCGGCAAGGTGAGAGCCACCACGCCAATCGAGAACGAAGCTTTGCGAATTGTACGGCCATCGAAGCTTGCCGCTGGAGTCAAGGGTGTGACTACTTCATTCCGTCACACTCTGGCACAGTCAGGCATCAAAGGAACAATCCAAACTATGAGGTCGGTGAATCGGTTTGATGGCTTCGACTGCCCTGGTTGCGCATGGCCAGATCCGGATGACCATAGAAGTGGCTTTGAGTTCTGTGAAAATGGTGCGAAAGCCTTTGCTGCTGAATCAACCTCTCGAAGAGTGACTGCCGATTTCTTCTCCACATATTCAGTATCGTCCCTCTCTGAACAAGGCGATATGTGGATGGATAAGCAGGGTCGCCTGACTCAACCGATGTATCTTGCTGAAGGTGATGAGCACTATCAAGCGATTACATGGGAATCTGCATTTGCACTTATCTCAGAGCGAATTAGGGCAACTGATCCTGAAAAGGTCGCACTATACACCTCCGGTCGAGCTTCAAATGAGGCTGCATTCCTGTGGGGGACTCTTGCACGTCAAATTGGAACTAACAATCTCCCAGATTGCTCCAACATGTGCCATGAGAGCAGTGGAGTCGCACTAAACACTTCAATTGGAATCGGAAAAGGTACTGTGAAACTAGAAGACTTCGATTATGCTGACCTTGTCCTAGTAGTTGGCCAAAATCCTGGAACGAATCACCCGCGGATGCTCTCGGCGTTGGCTAGATGCAAACGTAAGGGAGGGTCTGTAATCAGCATCAACCCCTTGGAAGAGACGGGGATGAAACGATTCAAGCATCCACAGGAGATGTTACGGATGCTTGGTACAGGTACCACAATCGCAGATGATCATGTCCCGGTCCGCATCAATGGTGATTCCGCTTTATTCAAGGGGATTGCGAAGCACCTAATCGAGAACAATGCTGTCGATTCATCGTTTATTGACAGACACACCGTTGGTTTCGATAATTTCGTTTCTAATCTAACAGATGTCCATTGGAGCGACATAGAACGAGTCTCAGGCCTTACGGAAGAAAGAATTCGCGAGATTGCAAGAATTATCGCTCAATCAAAGAGGATGGTCATCTGTTGGGCTATGGGAATCACTCAACATCGGAACTCTGTACAAACAATTCACGACATTGTCAATGTACTCCTACTCGGTGGCCACTTTGGCCGCAAGGGTGCCGGAGCCTGTCCTGTCCGTGGACATAGTAACGTCCAGGGTGATCGGACCGTTGGCATCAACCATCACCCATCAGAATCATTCCTCGCTGCACTCGATGCAGCTACGGGCATCAAATCTCCACGTGATAGAGGTGTTGATAGTGTTCAATTGATACAACGTTCGCTTGAAGATAAATTCGATGTCCTACTCTGTCTTGGCGGCAATCTTTTGTCAGCAATGTCAGACACTGAAGTAACTGCACAAGCACTCAACCGAATCGGATTAACGGTCCAGATTTCAACTAAATTGAACAGAAGTCATGTCGTTACAGGAAAAGAAGCACTCATCCTACCTTGCCTAGGACGGACTGAAGAGGACACCGGACAAACTGGAAACCGATTTGTCACAGTAGAGAACAGTATGGGAGTTGTACACAGTAGCAGGGGCACGATTAAACCAGCCTCTAATCAATTGATGAGTGAACCGGACATCGTTGCACACATCGGAAACGCCCTCTTTGGATCATCACCTATTCAATGGTTAAATCTTGCAGAGGACTACGATAGAATCAGATCCTTAATCGAAGACGTCATTCCAGGATTTGACGATTACAATGCCCGAGTACGACAAGATGGAGGTTTCTACCTACCCAATGGGCCACGTGATGGACCCATATGGAACACGCCCAATAGTAAGGCAGTTATGCATTCACATCCCTTGGACTCCTTCGAAGTAGAAGATGGATACACAATGATGACCATCAGGAGTCACGATCAGTACAATACAACCATCTATGGCATGGATGACCGTTACAGAGGAATCAAGAACGCTAGACGTATCGTGTTCATGAATCCAGAAGATATGGAGAAAGACGGCATCATATCTCAACAAGAGGTCAATCTCATTTCAATTCATAATGGCATTGAAAGACGGGCTGATCAATGGAAGGTCATCCCATATTCAATCCCAAAAGGGAATATTGCAACCTACTTCCCCGAAGCTAATGTTTTGATTCCATTGGAATCTGTCGCAATCGGGAGTAATACGCCCACATCAAAATCTGTTCATGTGAGGATTGAGGCTTAACGACCCATCTTCCGCTTCTGAATCTTCAAAAGCTCATTACAGCGCCGTATCTGTTCCTTACACATCTTCTTCTGCTCACTATCTAATCCACGAGGCATAGCCTGCTTGAAGCACTTCACTGCATCATCATAGAGTTCGACGTTGGCATATGCGGTACCCATATTGTAGAGTGTTGCACCAGTAACTTTCTCCTTGTTGATACGCATTGCCTCAAAGTATGCCTTAATCGCTTCAGGATACTCCTCAAGGTAGTAAAATGCATGACCTCGGCCATTGATAATCCGAATTGCCAAATCCTCATCTTCAGCAGAAGCAGGAAGAGCCTTCTCAAAACAAGAGAGAGCCTCCTTGTACTTCTTGTCCTCCATCAGAAATAGTGCCTTATTGTACCATTCAATGGCCCCCTCCATCGTCATCGATGATTGACTGGAAACTCCTCCTGCTTTAGAGGCAGCATCGGTTGCAACCTGAGAAAGGTCGATCATGACACTCTCTTGAAGGACTACATTCGCAGAATCATCGGATTCAGTATTCGGTGTAACTGGGGTCAAGAGCAGGTCCGGTTGGCTATCACCTAATTCTGCAGGAACTACAGATGGTTCCACTTCAGTTACAGGATCAGGCTGGATTACGGGCTCCGGATCGATTACAGGCTCTGGAACGATTACGGGCTCCGGAACGGTCGCAGGCTCCGATTCAATTACTGATTCAGATTCTTCATCAACAGGCGAATCCTCCGTGAGAGCCGCCCAAGGGTCATCATCAGAAACCGTTGGCATAGGTTCTGATTCGACAGCTAGGATTGGACTATCTTCAACGATAACAGAAGGAGGGCTTACCTCCTCTTCGATACTACCACCAATCTGTTCAGCCTTCTTACGGCATTGTTGAGCACGGTCAATCTCTCCTGCAGATTCAAGGATTCGTGCCATCAAACGCCAACTCTCTGATTGAGTAGGATCTGATTCGAGAATTGCCTTAGAAATACGGATTGCTTCAGAATGTTCGCCTGTGAGAGAAAGTGCTCTAGCCTTCATTTCAGATTCCTCTGAACCCAACAAATCAACCGCTTTTCGAGCGAGATCGGGACCTTCAGGAATCATAATCGGTAATTCCGGGTGAGTCTCGATCATGAGGTTCTCACCTTCTCCAATCTCGACAAGGATAGATGCGAGTTCTTGTGCACCCTCCCCAAGTTCCTCAAGCGATGAAAGATGAAGCCAGAGAGGAATCAGACGTGTCCGATCTTCCGTCACTTTGTAGTGCTCGACAAGTGAACGTGCTGAAGGAATATGGTTTGAATCGACCATCTGAGCTGCTGTAAAGCAGGTGGCTCCAGCATCAGGATGCCCGTTTCTCAGATGTAACCGTCCTAGATTATACCACCCTGGTGCATCGGCATTATCCAGATTAAGACCATCAGTGAATGAGGTTATAGCTTCATCAACACGATTCTCGAGTGCATAGGCAGCACCAAGAATCTTGTATGGTCGCGCATGACTTGAATTCCTTTCAAGATAAGCCCCCTCAATCATAGCAATGACTTCGGCACTATTTCCTGAGCGAAGCATAGCAGCCGCTTGATTCATCTTGGAGTTGACCTCTTCATCGGATTCTGGACTCTGGATAATAGGATCAGGTTGTGGCGTCGATTCGGCAATAATCTCAGATTCAACTACTTCTACAGGTTCCTCGACTTTGACTTCAGCCATTGGCATTTCAGAAGGAGGAGCCGTAGTGGTCCCGATTACCAAACCAGTCTTCCGGACTGGGGCCCCCGTATCCTCTGAAGGTGCGGTTTCAACAATATTTTCGATATTCACAGATGATGGTGCATCTGTAGGAGTGGCTACCACTTGAGAGCCCGATTCTGCAATTCTAGTAAGGGCAGGATGTCCGGGAAAGTGTGCTAATGCCTTCTGTGCATGTCCAGCAGCACCTGGATCCCCTAGCGCATCTAGAATTACAGCAAGGTTCGCCATAGCAGGGACATGGTCTGGATCGTGAACAAGTGTCACATTGAATGACTTGATAGATTCGTCAGCTAGGCCCATCTGCTCTTGGACAACGCCAAGATTGTACCAACACAAAGGATTCGTAGGGTCAAGGGCGATTGCCTGCTTGAAACGAGCAGCAGCTTCAGAGGGCCTCTTAGCACCCGCAAGAGCCTCTCCTTCCTGAATAAGACGCATTGTCTCACTCATGGTTTCATCTACTGGTTCCTCAACTTCAGGTTCCTCTACCTCTGTAATTGGTTCAGGTGCTTCAAATTGAGAGGACGCACCAATGGGGATATTTCCCTGAGGCTCATCCTGACTCTCATCGCCCCTGCGAAGATTCGGGATACTGATCTCCCCAATCTTAGTTGAGGCGCGTTCAATGCCACTTCCTATGCTATCCATCGCCTTACGGCCAGCGTCCTGCGCCTTGTCTGCAGCAGTGCCAATTACACTCGTGGTAGTGGATACAACTTCCCTTGCGACTTCCTTAACTCGTTCCTTTCTTGTCGGGGCAATGCCATACAGTGCACCATTACAGGATGGACATTGAGGCTCTTCACCGGAAAGATCTGACTCGCAATGCGGACATTCGTCATGACCGTGAGACACCATACGGAACAAACTACGGTTATTCGATTTGGCAATAAGTATTCGCTGTTATTGACCGGAATGAACATCACTCAGATAGTGTTGCGAGGTTCATGGCGAAATTCCTGATGATAACCGCTACCTCTGGAACCAATCTCGAATTGGCAGAGAGATTTGCGGGAGTGGCGAGAGAAAAAGGACATGACGCAGACGTTGTGGATTTGGTTGAAATGGAATTACCGATGTTCACAGTAGCACGTTCATCTGATCCAGAACAAACAGTAGATGTTTCTGAACTTACACAACAAATGATTGAGGCAGATGCATGGATAGTAGTTGCACCCGAGTACAATGGTTCGATGCCTCCGACTCTAAACAATGCTATCGCTTGGCTTTCTGGTGATTGGCAGAACTTCAGGACAATGTGTACAGGTAAGCCAGTAGGCCTAGCAACCCACAGTGGCGGAGGCGGAGCACACGTAATCATGGCTATGAGACAGATGTTCTCATTCATTGGAGCAGATGTCATGGGCAGAGCACTGACATCCGGTCGAAACAAAGAAGCAAATCCAGAGACAATTGAGGCAATGATCGATAATCTTGCTTGATACCATCAAATCGTTCATCTCGATGGTGTATGAATCAGATTAAGATTCAAGCAGATGCTATTCGCTTAAGATGCTCAATCGCTTGTTGAGCCGCACTTCGAACATTCTCGTCTGAGTCCTCAAACATTCCAACAATCAGGGGAACAACTCTCCCATCCTCAATTTGGCTTAATGCATCAATCGTGTGAATCTTAACTCCACTGGAACCGCTTTCTAGCAAAGGACGAGAGACACGAAGTAAAGTCTCAGCATCATCTAACCTCCGCAGTTGTCGGGATGCTTCTAGAGATACATCAGCATCCGAATCCCTAACGAGACGAATAATTACAGGTTCAGCATAACGTATTGGAGCATCATCAATTGTTCCGATGGTACTAGCACGAACTGTTGATTCAGGATCTGTTGCACATCTAGCAATCCGTTCCCATGCTTCATCTTCATCTACGATTTTCAGCCATTGGATGGCAGCGAGGCGTAACGCTACAGAATCTGAAGAAAGAAGACGGTCTGTCAAAGTCAATGGACCAATGCGAACTAATGTTGCCAAGACCTCAGAACGAAGATCAGATTCGTTCAGAAGAGGCCAAATCCGCATTGCATCCTCAGGCCCACCGGTTAGTGCGAGGGCGCGAATCCTGTTCCGCCTCTCCTCATCTGTGGAATTATCGAGAATGGATCTCACAAGTGGAACGTTCACCCGTTTACCGATTCTTGCTGCAGTCTCTGGGTCTCGACCAGCAGCTAAGACACCCTCTCGTATTGTTCGATGGATACTAATGAGTCGAAGAATGGACTGAATGAGAAGCACATCAATCAGAATCAGCAAGGCGAGAACAATGTGTCTTCCCATCCAAGCGTCGGGTTCGATTCGACTCCATTTCACCTCGTAGACCTCTGCCCAATCCAACAGACTCCTTGAGAGCAAATCAATCCCAAATAACCACCAATCCTTCCCTGTTACATC
>DAFJ01000007.1:2750-5197 GCA_002497905.1 Euryarchaeota archaeon UBA251 | reverse complement strand
CCAGTCACTTTGTATCTCGCTGCTCTGGCAAAGACAAAGAAGGCAGAAGCAGAATTATCCTCTACTTCGGATTCTGAGGAATAGCCGCGGATTTCATTAATGCGGTGAGCCATGAAACTACGATGCGTCATAGTCGGAGTCGTACGGCGCTCGCCCTCGTCGCTCTGTTTCTCATGCTACCATTGGTTCCTCTGGCTGAAGCCGTTAGCCCAAAGGCAACAGTGGATGTAAAGCCTCTAACTTTCACATCACAATACGTCTCAAGTGCGGATGCATCAGATTACAATACTCTGTCACGTACGACGACACTTGCAAGGGCTCCTCATCTTTGGATAGTGGATGGGATGGTAGATACCCAGATACGGATGGTGGTTGAAATCGAGAATCTTGGTACATCAAGTGCATCAGGAGTCAATGTTGAGATCGTTGTTCTCCATGACGAGTATATCGATTTCGAATTGCATAATACGACAGTGACCACTTCAGTATCTGCAGGAGCAACTGCCACAGTCAATTCCGTATGGACGCCGAAGTACAGTGGGAACCATACGGTACGTATCACGACTAACCATCCCCTAGATGCCAATCCACAGAACGATGAAGGATTTGCAACAACGACAATTGGAGCAGTTTACGAACGCTGTGAATCTAACACAGCATGGTCTCGAACTAGTAATTGGTTATTGGATTCCTCAAATGCATTGAACGGAGCATCATCTTGCAGAGTTGGAGGTGTCTCCTCATCGAATTATGGTAATATGTGGACAGAGACATTACGAAGTCCTCAACTAGATTTCTCCGATGTTCATCCGAATCCAACACGTGGTTTCGGTCTCGGATTTTTCTACACAGGTAATGTTGCAACCGGGGACTCAATGCAGGTTAGCGTAAGTTCAGGTTCAAACAAGGCGGATCTAATTCCCAATGGTGGTCTCAATGGTCTCGTGGATGGTCAGCCAACTAGTTGGTTAATCCAGCTTAGCACTGTCAATAGTGTGTCTGTCCCGTGGCTATACATTCCTCCAACAGCTCTTGGTCCTCAGACACAAATCGAGTTCAAGTTCACATCTGATGCATCAGGAACAGAGGTCGGGTATTGGGTCGAAGATATTGTGATGTTTTACGATCAGAAGGCCGATGCAAGCGAATTTGGTTTGGATGCATCAGGTAGCCCTAGTGGGACTTCAAACCGAGGAGAATGGTCTGATATGTCGTTTACAGTTCGTAACACTGGGAACTTGACAGATCGCTTCACACTCGAAGCACTCGGATTGCCTGCAGGTTGGGATCATCGATTCACACATTCTACTGGAAGTGGAGTCCTACCAGGTACAGAGATTCAAATCGATTCAGGAGAAGTGCGGACATTCAAACTCCAGACAAAACCCCCATCTGACGCTCCAACAGGCAGTATTCAGGGCACAATTTTGGTTCAAAGTGCTGAGGAATCAACTGTTCAGGATTCTATCACTTTCAATGCTGGTGTAGCTCCAGAATATACATCTCAATGGGTCGAAGTGAGTAATTCTCCACGATGCCCTCCAGGGTCAATCTGTGACTACCGGGTCGAATTACTGAACACTGGTGATGCGGGAGATACCTACACATTGACTGTTGATGATGTTTCCATGCCACAGGGATGGGCAGTTGGTTTTGATTCAAGTCAGGACACGTCTCTTGTGCTTCCTGCAGGAGGAAATGGAACAGTTGATTTGACTGTGTCCGTCCCGTCAACAGCATCTCCAGGTGAAACCGGAGTAGTAGCGCTCAAGGCACAAAGTGGAGCAGACACATCTTCGATTACTGTTCATCAGCTAACTATTGAGGCCGCAATGGTCAGTGATCTAAGAATCATTCCTCAATGGGGCAACATGCCAACTCACATACCTCCTGGGTCAAGCCATCTCCTTGAGTGGAATGTTGTCAATCAGGCTGAACGTCTAGATGAGGTTCGCTTCAATTGGTCTATCGAGGGCGCCCAGACCTGGCAAGTTTCTCTTTCGGGTCCTGAAATTGCGTCAATCTCAGGAGGTGAATCTAGGGTGATGCGTATACTCCTCGAGGCTCCCTCAGATGGTCACGCACAGGACCCGTCTCCAATTATCACGCCAATTGTCACATCTACCCTATCAGGCGATGTTATCCAAGGATCTCCGACATCAGGTCCTCGAATCGGCCAAATTCATGATTTAAGTATCGAGTCTGCTGAGGATGGATATATTGTATTCCAGCCAGGGGTACCGGTTCCGGTGAATTTAGTTGTCACGAATCTGGGCAACGGTGTAGATGACCTTATCCTTGGAGTAGATGGCATTCCAGATGGTTGGCAATCATCTATCCTCGTCGAAGGAGAGCCCATCGATTCTACCTTTGAATTAGATCTGAATGGTTATGAGGGCGATTCAGCCAATGTGACAGTCCTTGTTGTGGCAGGTTCAACTATGACA
>DAFJ01000007.1:0-2415 GCA_002497905.1 Euryarchaeota archaeon UBA251 | reverse complement strand
ACATTCACTGTAGACAGTTCGATATCATCATTATCGAATCCTGTTAGTGTTACAAGGTCAGGTTACGTGAATGTCGCATTGTCGAACATTGTTAGTGACTGGGATGATGTTGATTCCGGCGGCGTAATTGGGGGTAGCGTTTCCTCGGGATTCTCTATTGAGAACACGGGGAATGCAGTAGATGATGCACTAGAGGTCAAGGTGTCTATCTCTCCAGTATCTCCTGATGTGTCTATTTCTATCTTGACGATGGATGGTAATCTTCCAGTCAACGCCTATCAAGCAGTCAGCATCTTACCAGGGGCAACGAAGAGGATCGATGCAGTAGTCAATATTGGAGATAATATGGCTCTTGGAACCGATGTAATCGTGACAAGATATGTGCGAAGTTCTGCAGGGATTGAGGAGTCTTCATTCACCTTCACAGTGGATCGTTTCAGAACGGTTGGATTGACAGGTATCTCTGATTCTGAGTTCTTGCTTCCTACGAATGGACAAGCTGAATTAATCTTCAATTTGACTTCTATGTCAACCGATTCCACGGAGGTGGATATTCTTCTGGGAGCAGTAGATGGACTGGAGTATGACTGCTCTCATCAGGCTGAGACTGAACGCCTCCGTGTTTTCCTGCTTGAATCGCCTGTGGCAACAATCACTATTCCAATCACATGTGAGGTGACCGCTACACCTGAATTCGTGGATGGAAAGGTCAGTATCACTGTAGTAGCAGATGATGGTACAGAGTTGGCGAATGCTGAGATTCTCATTCGTCAGGAACAAGTGGCCAAGGAAGAGGGAATCTCATCAGGACTTGTTGTTGGATCAATAGGTGTAATTGTCGTTTTGTTGATTGTTGGTGCCGTAATTACTGTGATGTTAATGCGAAGGCGTGAGGCCGATGACGAGTTTGAAGATACGGATTCTTATGATACATATTCGGATGTTCAAACTTCACCAGATGTACAGATTGAATCAGTTCAACCTGTGATGGATGGGCCACCAATGCAAACTCATGTTGAGTTAGCACCTGCTCAAGTCAGTGGGCCACCAGTAGTAGCCGCCGAACCAGAGTCATACACTCCAACTGTTTGTGGTGACTGTGGTTACGGCTTCCATCCGGGATCCCCGTGGGTTAGTTGCATCACTTGTGGCGCTGCTAGGCACCCACAGTGTGCGATGAATACTCCATCCTGTTGGACTTGTCACTCTTCTTCTACTGAGACGACAAGCCAATGATAATCCTCATCTTCCACGAGATTAGGATGTCGCGATTCTGGGTTCTGAACTGGACCTTGATGAAGGGTAAGGAGTCCAAGCCTAGCGAGTTCTGATACTGCGGCTATTGCCCTCTCTCCAACAGGGGCGATGTCTTCTTTGAATTGATGATCAAGAATCGTGCAGATCTCTGCGAATGGTGTTTCGCCATCGCATAACTCCCAAAGTGTAGTCATGATGACGTCCATGGGGCGCTGGAGATAATCAGCACCACCTAGAACTCGTCGAACAATTCGTTCGATACGGTTGAACTTCTTGCGGATGAACACTACAGCCTGGCGTTCCTGTTTTGATGGATCTGCGCGTCGAGAATCATACCCCCAGGGTACATCAGCACGGTAAGGGTGAACGTTAGCCCAATCAATTTCCGGACTAGTCATTCTATCAACCCCGCAGAATATGTCCATTGGACCAGAGCAATCATGAGGATTGCTCCGAGGATGCCACAAAGGCGGGTAAGGTCACGTCTTTCAGTGAAATTTTTCAGATACCAAGTGGCAACACCTAGGATACTGCAGAGGGAGAATAGTACCCACCACAGCGCCGGCAGCATAGGTACCCGTGTAGACCGTTTCAATTCAATGAATCGAAGTTCAAGGTTGAAATCATTCGTGTCCATTCATGAACCGTTGTTGCCGGATTCAACCCAATGGATGTCATCCGATGGATTGACCATTGTCTGCGATCTATCGGGCGTTACGGTGGTTCGTCAATCAGAGAGCCCATTATTCGCTTGTTTGTCATGGAATTGATTCTTGTCGTTACCATCCTTGCCGGCTGGTATCTAAGTGGTCCTTTGAGCCCATTTGGCCTAGTATCGATTCTAATTGCATCGTTCTATGTTCTTGGAATCCATCGTGTCTGGTCTGAGAACGAGAAACTTCGCAGGGAAATTGCTCAACGGATTATCGATGAAGATCCAGATCAACATCCTGATCTTCGTCTGAATGTCCTTATCGTTAGTATGCATTTGATCGTAATCGTTCCACTCCTTCTATGGAGATTGAATGACGTGTTCAATCTGTATTCAGTACCTGAGGATGTAACAGGGAAGGATTGGTGGTTATTTGGGATTGATTTGCTCTCAAGGAGTCTGTTGGATTGGGCAGAGGTCTACGAGGTGAAATGGAGTCGAATCGA
>DAFJ01000089.1 GCA_002497905.1 Euryarchaeota archaeon UBA251 | reverse complement strand
TGTTTGCAATTCTATTGCTACCTGCTCCTGCTCACGCTGTTCCACCCGTGACAATTTCTGATCAAGGAATTCTTGGTGGCTACATGCTTGATTTAGAGGGTGTTTCGAATAATTCTACCTCAATTACAGCAGGCGGAGATATGACAGGTGTACAAGTGGTTGAAGTCTATACTGCGACTTGGTGCATCAACTGTGTAGATTCAGAGCATGCATTGATGGATGCGATTGAAAACGAGTCAGCAACAGTACTCGTCCATCATCGAAGCATCGGCGAAACCGAGGATCCTTTTGGGACACTCGAAGGTGATGAGCGATGGATAGACCTCTATGGTGATGCCAGCAATGAGTCTGTAGGGATGGCACGCGCCCCTCCAAGCGTGGTGATGGACGGCACACGAATGAAAGTGGGTAGTGCTGCAGATGGTGAATCACTTCAGAGCGATTATGCCCAAATGTTCGCCGACAAACACGAGTATCGATCATCGGATCAGATAGAATCTCAATTTACTTGGACAGGTGACAACAGTTCGGGTGAAATCGTTTGGGATTTTGACGCACTCTCTTTTGAAAATCCTTCTAGTATCCATTGGAATCATCGCCTGATGGTTGTCGAGCATTCAGCATATTTCCCAGATGGAGGAAACGGGTTGGAATATTATGAAGACGTTGTAAGAGCTGTAATCGAACTCGATGTGACGGGAAATAATGACACTGCTGTGGGGGGTCAACAGATGATTACATTGCCCGATGCATGGGACGGAGATGACCTTGCATTGGTATTGGTCCATGAATGGCATCTTCCCGGAGAAGATTCGGATTCCGTCGATTCAGAAGATGAAGATGGAGGCCTATTGTCGGGCTTCCTAGCCCCACTTGGACTCGTTGCAATGGGGGCTGCAGCATTGACACGTCGTGAGTGAATCCGTCCAATCCTTCAAGAACCCCCGTGAGAACCTGCAACGCTCACAGAGGCATCGCCATGGAACCTACACTGACGCTGGAACATATTCCACCGGGTCAGTTTCCCGATTGGTTGTTTGATCAACTATGTGAGCAAGTGGTTGATCCTCGCTTGGCATCCATCCTCATCATTCATTCCTCAGACGCCGCTAGGGCAGAGATTCTCAATCGACTTGAATCCGAAAATATCGGACCCATTGATCGTTCTCGTCATCACACACTATCTTCTCTGTGGAAATCATTGCATGCCGATTTACGTCTACCTCGCCTCTTGTCTATGAATTCCAAAAGCCATCGTTTGCTACATGCAGAATGCGAATTGGCCGCCAAGAGAGGTGAATTCCCACTTCTTCATCCAACTACCGAGCATCGATGGGGAGAAGGTCGTACTCGCGCTCTGGCGAGATTGATGCATATATTCGACATCGAAGATGTCCGAAGTTGGGAAGGCCCAGGAATTGTAGGATTCAACAATTGTCTGAAGCGGATGGGTCGTGAGTTGAATGGCCTCCATCCATTGATACATAGACGCACACTGATTGATGAGTTAGAGCGTAAGGAAACAGCGCCGTTTACGCTGATGGGAATAGCAGGAATCATCTTGATGAATCAACTCCCAACCTTGTCCAAGAGCGATCGTCGCTTGCTTTTGAATCTGAATCGATTTACAGATATCCACCAATTGTGTCAGCACGGTGAGGCGCCCATTGGAAACCATCGCTTGGGCCTTCATGGTGCCATTTTAGAAGATGTTCACCCATGTTCAGAAGATCAAATCCCAGAATGGTTGAACTCACATCCAATTTGGAAGCCTGTGCCTGTCAATCACTCAGTTTCCCGATTGTTGACTCCAACCAGAGGTTTGGATATTGCAGCAACTGCTGAGTTGCTGAGGGATTGGATTGCGACATCATCTTCCGATTCAAAAGTGGTCATTGTTGATCCAGGTAAGGATGGTCGAATTGAGCAGTGGAATCGCGCCATGACTGAGGTGGGATTGCGACTGAACACCAATTCTTCATCCGGAATCAAGACATCCCCACCAATCCATTGGCTTGGTGAATTACTCTCAATCGGGCTTGGTTCAGAAGCGTGGTCGATGTCCAGAATCCGCGCGATTGGTTCACAGCGAAGTCTCCGTTTCGTCAATGAGTGGCTGCAACCCGAATTGCATCCATTCCAATCAAAATGGGTCCCAGAATTAGACTCATCACGAATTGAGTCCTTGGCTCGAACGTGGCACATACTGGGTGGCTACGGGGCATTATCACGCTGGCTTCATGCATTGGCATCTCCAGCTCATCCTGCTCCGTGGCAGGATGCAGAAGAAGCTGGAAAGAGAGCAGAGTGTACTCAGTGGTGGTTCTTATCTCTGCTCAGTCGTTTGTCCCCCTTGCTAACCTCAGGAGAACGTGCACTACTGAATGAAGTCGACCTTCGTACCGGGTGCCATACGGGCGAATTACTGCCTTTACCCCCGTCTCCTATGGAAGGAGACTCCTGTTTGTATGAATTATTGAAACACTTAGATGAGAGTTCAATGATTCGTGATATTGGACCATTGAAATTACTTGCCGAAGAGCATGAAAAGTTCAGAAGATCTCAGAGAATTTTGAATCACCCGCGTTCATTACTTGGTCCGGAATGGGTGGAAGAATTACTGTGTCTTATCGATGATATCCCATCCCCGATTACCTTTGATTCCAGTGACAATGTACGTTTGTTAACTCCCATCGAGTCCCTCGG
>DAFJ01000087.1 GCA_002497905.1 Euryarchaeota archaeon UBA251 | reverse complement strand
CCCTGACCTTGGCCCTGACCTTGTCCTTGACCCTGGCCCTGACCTTGTTCGCCTTGGCCCTGATCGTTGGACTCGCCACCGCCGTTAGTTCCGCCGTTACCGCTGCCGGTCTCAGAATCCTGGTAGTCGGGGTCGTAGGCATCTGGGATGCCGTCGCCGTCCTGGTCCGAGGACTCACCGTCATTCGGGTCGTTCGGGAACGCGTCAGTGGAGTCAGGCTTACCGTCACCGTCGGTGTCAGCGCTGTTCGGGTTAGTCCCGCGCGCATATTCCTGGGCGTTAGTCAAACCATCGCCGTCCGGATCTGCGTTAGCGTCGCCGCCAGAGTTAGGGTTGAGGCCGTGATTGACCTCCCATCCGTCTGGCAATCCGTCGCCGTCGCTGTCCGCGCGGGTCATGTCCGTTCCTTGCTGCTGTTCCTCGGCGTTCGTCAAACCGTCGCCGTCCCAGTCAGCTCCACCATCGGAGCCGTCAAGAGGATCGGTTCCGTCTGCAGATACTCCTACAGACGCGGCCATCAGTACCATAAACAGTGCAATTAGCATGCTCAATTTCTTGTTCGTGTTTTTGTTTTGCATAGTTTTCATTTCCTTTGCTTTGTTTCAGAGAACCCGCCGTTCTCTCTCTCCGGGTTTAGTCATGCAATGCATGGCGTTCAAACTCCGGGATGCGGCGGTTGAATCGATTGTGTGGTTAGCACTGGGGCTATTCGCTTCATGGAGCGGGAAGAACCGGATTGCAACGCAATCCCTGACTAGATCAGGGGCCCGATTCTTCTCGTTACTTCGCTCCAGTCCTCCGATTTTTGCCATTCTAAGCCACATTTCGTTCTAGGGTGCCCTTCGCTCCCTCTGTCTAGTGAAATGACCTTGGGGTATATGAAACCCGCATCATCCGTGTTCCGAATTAAGGAGTAAGACGGCGAAGTTCCGCCTTGAAACGAGCTGCTCCAAGGATGTGGCGGATCGGGGCAAGGATAGACATGAGTATCAAAGCAACAAGAATAGCAGGGGTCCAGAAGGTGATTCCTTGACCCATCGCGAGCCAACCGGACCAAGCAACAATGAGGGTCGCCCAAATTCCGTAACGGCGGGCAAAGAGTGATGTGCGAGCCCGAGTTATCTCATCTGAATAGAGTTGAGGAACCTCATCTTCTGTGACGAAACCTTGCTCAACACCACAACGAACGCAGACAAGATATCGTGGACCATTGCCCCGGATAAACTGGTCTTGAGGATATACTCCTCTGCAGTAGCGACATGTAGCCATCCGAATCTCTCATTCCTACGGAATCACGCTAACTCCTTCAATCCTGCTGTTCAGAGGCCTGAGGGGAGTCCTCCAAGATACTTCTAGAAGCATCCCGTTCGAGATCTAGGAAGGTCTTGAGTAAAGCTCGGCCCGCAGGGCTTCCGCATGATTCAGGGTGGAATTGAATCCCATGAACTGGACGATCAATTGCCTCAACACCCATGATTAGACCTGTGGGCTCGACCCATGCATTGGCGGCCAGTTTCTGTTTTGTGTTCCCCTTCGGAGCAGTGATACTGAGACTATGATAACGCATCATTGTCGGAAAATCTTCGGAATGGATGAATAAACCCGAAGATACGTGCTCAATACTCATGGGAACACCATGAACAGCACCGCTTGGGGTGCGTTTGAGTACCCAACCATCCGCAATCCCAAGGGCTTGATGCCCGAGACATAAGCCAAGTGTAGGTAGGGGTGAATTAGTGTCTAATGCCCAACGGGCGAATGCCATGGTGAGGGGGGAAGATGTGGGCTCAGAGGGGCCGGGTCCGAGAACAATGTGTGTAGGAGAATGTGTTTCAAGTAAAACCTCGATGTCCACATTCGATTCTGGTCCACGGCCAGACACGATGATGACCTCGGCTCCACATATTCGAAGTTCATCGACAATGTTCCATGTGAAGGAATCTAAGTTATTCACAAAAAGGACGCGGGGTGGATTAGACAGACGGTGGACACGAGGTGAGTCGGTATGGAGGCGTGTTAAGAGAGCGGATGTTCGATCATCGACGACACGGATGGATTCAATCCGGGATTCTGCTGAAACCGGTTGAGTTAATGGATCCAAATTTGATTTTGGCCAACAGGCTTCAATCAGTGCCGCTGCCTTCAATTTCGCTTCTTCAACCTCAGATGCTGGATCTGATTCGGCTGTAATACCGCCTCCTGCCTTGATGATAGCATGCCAACCATCGTCCGTTGAATGGGCCTCCATTGTCCGAATTAGAATGTTCCAGACGCCCTGACTACGCAATGGATCTTCGTATCCAAGTGAGCCTGTCCATGCGCCTCGAGGGGCCTCTTCAAGTTCAGAAATTGCTGCTATCGTCACATCCTTTGGACAGCCAGTGATGGAGCCGCCTGGAAATAGATGTTGCAATGCGGATGGAACATCGACACCTGATGCAGGATGGCCGGAGACGGTGCTAACCATGTGGTGTACGTTTGGCAATGATTCTATTCGCCAGTCCGCCCAGATTGTGGACCCTACTCGACTAATTCGGCGGATATCATTCATCTCAAGATCGACTAGCATCATGTGCTCTGCGATTTCCTTACGAGATGTCAGCATCGTCGTCACTTCAGCAGTGTCAGCTTCCAGATGCATGCCTCTTGGACGAGTGCCCTTGATTGGACGTGTAGACACGCAGTCAAGCCCCATCTCTAGCAGGAGTTCAGGACTGGAAGAAGCAATGGCAAGGTCGAGATCAGGAGCATGAAGCCAACCTGAGAAAGGAGCGGGATTAATCTCGACTAATCTTTCGAATACCCCCCATGGATGGATATCAGTGAGCCCACTCCAAGTGCGACCGTAGTTCGCTTGGTAGAGGTGACCGCCACGGATTGATTCGATAATACGCTGAACCTGATGTGCGTGATGTGCATCAGATGTGCTGACAGGATTCATTGAGTGAATGATTTCTAGGGGCTTCTGTGGAATGATAGATGTCTCCTCAATCGGTAAATTCGCCCACGGATGATCCTCAGCAGAGACTAGGGTCATGACGTCTAGTTCTCGATTGTGATGAATGTAGGCATCAAGCGGATACAGGACACCAAGAACCGTTCCTTCATTGGGTCGATAGAGGATGTCGACTGGTGAAGTCCACTGGACTAGATCGTAGCCAAGGAGGCCGGTAACCGTTCCAAGGCTAGGCAATTCATCAGGAGTGGGTTGGATGGTTCCAAGACGTGCGAGACGCATCGCTTCAGTGAGATTCGATGCAGTACGAGTCTCGCGAGTAATCCAACCTTTGCCGTTCCATTGCTGAACTTCGACTATCATAGGGGGGATTGTGGGAAACTGAATTTCCCCATTCAACGGGGAAGGAGGGGAGGGTTTCTCTGATGCATCAATAGGAGGGGGTTGCTTGAGTAAAGTGCGGTGATAGGCAGGCGCCATCAGAAGTGAGGCTCGGGCGATATCCGATACCGGGCCTCCCGAATGAAGGAGAAGTTCGTCGGGGGATAAATCAGCTGAACGGATAGTTCGCAAGGATCTTTGGAGATCGACAAGTGGTTGATCACTATCGAATCGAGGGAGTCGTCGATGAATCATACGCCTCACTCAACCTCAGACATCGCCCATGCTTCCTTCAAACCACGCTCAATCGGGGCAAGGAGGCAATTGCCTACTGGAATCTCGTGACCATCGATTTCTTCGATGGCGAGTACGCCTATACCTGTTCCAACAACAACCAATTCGCGGCATCGGCGCACTAGTTCTTCAGTCAACCAAGCAGTCCTTAGTGGGATTCCGGCTGATTCAAGTTCGTGCTCAATTAACGTTAGAGTGACAGATTCGACCGCGCCCTGTTCCTCTCCAGGGGCGTAAGCTACACCATCTTCGTCCAAGAGAATAGGTGTACATCGGTCTCCATCGACGATGGAATAATCATGAATCAGTAAAGCAATGTCTGAACCTGTTCGCTCAGCAGTATCCCTCGCTGTAACGTATGCAGACCATGCTCCGTGTTTGATACCGCGAAATCGTCGGGGCCACCTAGGGGCTGGAACGCTAATCGCAGAGACAGGGCCCCTAATCTCTGGATTCGTCCGTATATGAATCGAAAGTTTCCCATCTGCAGACCATTCGATGCGCATCAAACCAACATCAAGTGTAGTTTCCTCTAAACTGCGATTGATTTCATCCCTGACGAATTCAGCCTCTAGAGGGGGGCATCGTGCAGCTTCTGCGAATCTGATTAGGCGTTCTTCGTGCGCTGAACGTGCAAGGACTGTGGTGTTCCGGAAAGCAGCCGTCGTGAAGACGGAGTCGCCGGGTCGTTCGTCGCTCATGCCGGGAGGAACCCTCCTGAACGGAAGAGGCTTCGCAGTTCAGAGGAGGTCATCGAGGAACGACATGTCAAGATCGTCATCTCGCTGCTGTCCAGAGCGCAATGCCTTCGCAGCACTCGTTAATTCCTGTGTATTGAGGTATTGATCCTGATTATCATCATGATAGCGCGCCTCTTGGACAAGTACGTCAACAGAAGGTAAATCATACTCCTGAACGAGATCTCCGGCTCTCCGCTTAGAGAAGTTGTAGTTATCGACTGGAGCTACTTGTGCTACGCCAACAGGTTGCGCATCCATCGGTGGCGGGGCAACTGTGGGAGATGCTAGCATACCCATATCATCGTCATCCCAACGTTCCTGATTTTGTATTCCATAGGTTCCTTGCGCTAAATGTGCCCATTCAGCACTCGGATCCTTTCGACGCATGACAAAGAGGGCTACCATTGCGGCAATAATCATGCCGAGTAAGATGAGGATAACTACGGTCTGAACACCTAGTGCCTCCCACCAAGCTGCATCCTCAGAATCACCTGGATTCGGCACTGCTGTTGGATCATATGGTAACAGGGCTTGCGCTGTTACACCAAATCGGTGGACTTCTCCATCGTGTGCAACAACCGTCACATAATGAGTCAGATTTTGATCCAAAGTATCGTTACCTATTGCATCGAAAGTGTAGGATACACCCTGAACGAAATCTTTGACCAGTCGTGCATCTCGAGTGTCCTCAAAGACCTCATTGGAGGCGTATATCCAATAAGAGCGGACCTTGGCGTCTTCAGAGATGTCCCATTCAACAATAATCGAATTTCCATCATCGGACCACCGTAAAGTTACTCCAGTAATCTCTGGGAGATGGAGGCCTGGATCAAGAAGAGAGTTGTCAATCGGAGAGCGGCTCGAAGTTAGGAGATCTGTATACAACGCATTACCTGAGCTGTCAACGGGCACAACAGCAACCCAAGTCTCGACTCCTGGTGCAAGAGGTAGGACATCCCTGTCAGATTCTGAATTTGTGCGAGAGAAGATTTCAACCGCTGCTGGTAGATCTGGATTCCTCTCAAGAACGGCTGCTGGCTCCATAGTAGACGCGTCTGTAAATGGTAGTGACGAAGTGAATACCTCGTAACGATCGAGGTCGCTTGCGAGGCTCAAGTCAAAGGAAACGTGGAGGGCGTCACCCAAATCGTCTGGGCGGTCCGCTAAAGTCGGCGCATCCAAACGTGATGGGGGGGTGATGTCTCCTCGGTTGTCAATTGGTGTAACCTCCACTGTTTCAAGGCGAGTCAGGTAAACATTGTCGATTTGATCGTGTGCTGTAACTGTCACGTAGAGATTGACATCAGGCTGAATTGAATCAGACTGTGCTGTACTAACTGAACTACCACCGTACAGGGCCGTATCAACCGTAATTTCGATTCGCTCCTCGGCCCATCCACGGCGTTCAACCAAGATTAGACCGCATTCGTCGGGATCTTCTGAACAAGCACTCCACTTCGGACCTACAGTAGTAACGGGATGTTCAGATACCCATACCACATAATGTTCCAAATCACGATCGAAACTAGGTGTCCAACTAACATCAATACTGGTACCATCATCATCCGGAGTATCCCATGCTTCGATGTTTGTGATGCGTTCAGGGGGCTGAGGAGCAACATTCGCGACCGATGTAGCTTCAACAATTGTAACATTCTCTAGATCCTTATTCTGCCATAGATCAACTGCGACCACTGTGAACCAGTGGACTATGCCATCTTGGATTGGTCGGCCGGCAATATCGTTCACCACTACTGAAATTGTAGCATCCTGAGATTGATCCTGTCGGGCCATCTGAGTTGGAGGGCCTTGCCCACCACCAGGAGGGCCTCCAGGAGGCCCGGGACGTTGTCCTTCCAATAATGGAGCGCAGCCGAAAGTGGTCAATGCGATATCCCAGCCAACAACATCTGATGGTAACGTTTCCGAGTTTGCAATATGGCCATAGATTTCATAGAAAGCGCAGTCTTCCTCCTCATTTGCTGTCCACTCAATCGTGATATGGCCACCTTCGTCATCAGGAGTATCGAACGCAACGATGTCTTCGACTGGAGCAGGTGGAGTGCCATCATCCTCCAAAGCGGTCCAGATTACGGGGCCGACTATTGTGGCATTCGATTCGTCGAATTGTCCACTTTCATCAGTACACACAAACGCAAACCAAAATGGATCATTCGTCGGGATTTGAGTAAAGGTGGTATTCGCCTCTCCTGCAGGTATTGCAGTTGCCCTAGGAAGACGATATGGGAAATCTTCTGGAATTGGAATCGGCGTCCTCCAATAATGTGTAAAGGCATGATCAAGTTCAGTACATGCGGACCATTCGAGCATTACTCGGCCCTCTTGGTCCTCGTCGATTGTAGCGTTCACCCATACAGGCGGATTCGGGACATTATCGATTGGAATTGCAAAGTTACCGAAATTAGATGGTTCACCCAACAATCCTCCAGAATACTCCGTTACAATGGATATTCCATATTCCACACCATCTACCAATGGAGTACTCAAAGATGTAGTGAGTTCAGCAGAGACAACTGCCCACGCTGGAATACGAGCATCATAACTTCCACTGGCGTCTGTTAGATCTTCGATATCTGATGACGTGAGACCGTTCGGATATTCCGTTGTTTCCCACACATAAATTCGGTATGCAACCCAGCCATGATCCGTGGATGGTGACCAACGAGCAATGAGGGTCTCGCCTCCATCATCTGGACGATCGAAGAACTCCAACACCTCGGTGGGTTGTTCCAAGCGGACCCAATCATAGGTGAGGCGGACCCAGATGGAGCCATTTGATGGACTCTGAAGACCAAGTTCGACTTGGCGACCAGTTTGACTCATTGCAGCATTATCAATCGCATTTTGGAGAGATGATTCCAAACTAGAGTCGAGTTCTGCTAAATCCCATATCCCTGTGTAATTGAGAGTCGTGGTCGACATCCATGTTGCTGCACCCAGAATGGGACTCACAGATGTTACTGCATTCTGAATGAGTTGGATTCCGTTGGGCCCTTGTGCACCTGTAGAAGATGTAACTGAGGCAGTCTCGGAATTAATGAGTACAATCTGTCTTCCGGGATGGGTCTGGTTCGTGATGTCATAATTCGCACCAGCAACGAGTACAGTCAACGGATCAGCACGGCGGTTTGTGAAACGATCCGCCTCATTGTGTGAAATCGGAGCAAACAAATGGAAACCATCAGAACCAACAGCGGCAAGACCGTCTGAATCGATATAACCCGCCATCAAATCTGTAATTTGGATTACGTCATCGACAAGGTGGGACCCGTCTGCTGCAAAGTAAGTAATTCCTGGTAATCCAATGGATACGACCTCGTTTCCATCACTGACCAAAGTATTGGGTGGATAACCTGCCATCGTAAGCGGATTGGGCCCATCTTCCATCTGACCTGAACTCGCATTCCAGTGAATGATGGGGGCCGTTACTGTAGCAATATGGACGCCCCATGCGTCTGCCGTGATGGATTCGATTGCATTGTCAGGAATCATATCGATTGGGCGTGTAGCTGACGGTATCATCGTCGCAGTAGGAACCTCTGTGTAACCTGGACGAGTGATGCCTCGGCCATCATGGGCGACAAACATCGTCTCGCCAAACACTGTAGAGACGCCTGAAGCATCAACAATAGTTGTTGTAGGCAGAACTGTCAGACCCGAAACTGTAGTTCCAATCAGACCTGCCTGTTCGTTGAGGACTCGAACCACTGTCATAGTGGTCGTGTTAAGTTCCGCTACACCCCCCCATGTGCCAACTAGTAAATTTCCATTAGCGACGCCAAGTTCACGGACGTATGGGAAAGGTAGACCATCAAGAACTGTGAATGGATCATCCCAATCCGAGGTCGTAAGATTCCAAACACCAAGACCGCCGATTGTTGCAATCCAAATTCGCCCATCATGCTCCTCAAAGTCCCATACGAAATTGCTTGGAAGGGCTGCGATGAGTTTGCCATCAGAGATTGTGTTGTTGGCCACATCATACACCTGAACGCCGGCAGCAGTGGAATCGGTGCCCATCAGACCGATTACGAGGCTACCATTCCAAGGGACAATGCCATCATGATTCCAATGGAAGCCAATGACTGGCGGCTGTAATTGACCTGTAGTCAAATCTACACGAATAAGACCCTGGAAGATGGTCGAAACCCAAAGATCTGTGCCATCGTGATATATTTCATTCACAATTTCAAAACCGAAAGAGAAAGAACGATCCCAGCGGACTGTGCCATTAATCAGAGTCCCTTCAAGAATCGATGTACCCAAACCAGAAGTTACATCCTCGCCTTGGACTGCGTATACCTTATTCCCATGGGAGAGGAACTCGAGGATGCGGCCGGAGCTAAGGGCTACGAATGAGTCGATTCCTCCGGGCGTTAAGCCATTGGAATCTAGAAGGTCTACACGGCTGTTACCAGTACTCTCACCATTGCGTGCAATGGCATATGCAGTCGCACCATTTGCAGTCGGCTTAAGCACAATACTACCACTACTCAATCCTGGATCAACTAGAGACCCGGAGCCGACCGTTGTACCTGATACTGGAACTTGAGAGAAGCCTCCTGCACCGGTGCCGACGTGTGCAATTAGTACGCGATTGTTGTGGTATAGTAGTCCGCCAGGGAAGACAGCTTCCTCGGAGATGCCATCTCCAGCGTCTATTGGAGCGAGTGCCTGATTCTGTGTTCCGTAGATATACCGTCCAATGCCAATACCATCTGTGTCGTAACCGAAGTAGACTATCTCATTTGGTTGATCGCAACTCACGGCGCGGACATCATCGTTGTCAATCTCTCCGCTGTTAGCACGGAAATCACCAATCCATGAATTGGATGAAAGATCGTAACGAGCAACACCTCCAGGAGCCCACCAACCAAGTGTACCCATTCCTACGTGAACGATGCCTGCACATTCCCCGATATCAGCAGGGTATCCAGAAGGCACGGAGCCCGAGCCTGCAGCAATACTTTGCCATTGACCTGTAGTTCCATTCTTGATGTGGATGTCGGCATTTGTGTTCCAACCTGACTGCGCATATGTCCCCACCCAGAGGTCATCACCCACTACCTCAACTGTGTAGACGTCCTCATCCCCTGAGGAAGGCATGCCTCCATTATTGGGGTTCCAACGAGTCAACCAAGTGTCGTTGGTAGGATCAAAGCGAAGTAATCCATCTAGTGAGCCAAATAGATACTCTCCATTAAATTCAACCATTCCACGTATGCGGCCATCGACATCATCCCAAGACCCGAGTAGAGTCATATTTGCAGCGTTGTAACGGCGGAGATAATTTTCTCCATAAGCAACCCATAATTCACAATCTGCTGGGTCCAATGGGAAACAATCGCCGAGGTACTGCGCATTTACGCGCTCAATATTTCCAGTTGAATCAAGAGTATCAGCCCAAGACCCGTTAGTCACATTCCATCGAACAACTGCACCAATACCTGTCCACCACTGTGATGGAGTTACTCCAACCCACAGTTCGTCGCCAACCATATTCATGCCATTGGTGTTGCCTGAGGTCCCAATCCGAGCGCCTACATCGAGTTCAGAAAGACTGGTGTCTGTGGAGAGATTGATTCGGAAGATAAGGTCTCGAGAATTCTGGTAATTCAGTTGTTGTGCATAGTGCAAAATGCCTCCATAAATCGTGATGTGCATCGGATCCCAATTAGATAGAGTGGGGCCACCGCTGTTTGTACCCTTATCCCAATCACGGAGAACTGTTGAAGTGTTCAAATCAATCTCGGCTAGACCGAAATTGCCACCTGCCCAAAGCGTATGACCTGACTCACCTAATGCAAGAGATGTCACACCATCCCCACCAATAATATTCGAGCTCTGATCCCATGGAGATAGCCAGTCGCTATTCACAAGATCATAACGCTGGATCCCTGCTCCATCGAAGCCCACGTATGCAATATCGTTGTGAACGACTACTTTCGCATTGTTAGTAGCCTCTCCCGCTTCCCATGTATCAAGAACAACTTCGTTAACTGTATCCCATACTACAGCACCATTTTCTGTGCCGACGTAGATTTTGTTGTTACCGATAAGGCGAACACTTCGGACATCATCAGGAATGTCGTCGTCGTCATCCCAGCAGTCATCGAACTGGAAAGTCCAGGTGTAGCGGCATAAGCCTCGATCTGTGGCCGCCCAAATACTGCTTGAATCTGAATGAGTATCGAAGAATTCGCGAGGAGCGAAGCGTCCTTGCTGAGAAACCGATGACCCTTGGCCATTCGAAAAGCGTTCAAGGCCGAATGATGTCCCAACAAGGACTCCTCCATATGGATCGGCCTCCACTGAGAAGACATCATTTGATTGCATTGCGCCTTGACCTGGTTGATTGCCTCCTCCTGAAGTGTAACGATCGAGTACTTCCCCAGTAACACGATCATACACTAGAACTCCGAATCCATCAAGGCCCAACCACACTGTGGTTCCATCACTTGCAATTGGTGCCCAATCAAGCTCATCTGCACCAAGCGATTGCCATGAACCAATGACCTCGTTAGTTGTGAGATCAATCCTCATGACACCTTCCTCATCACTACCGATATAGACTATACCTGAACGAGTCGCGATTTCTCCAACATCATCACTATCGAGTTCCTGCACACCACTTGCTTGTTCATTGAACTCAGTCACAGCACCACTACTCAGATTCCATACCGTCAAACCTTGACTTGGGTGCGACAGGCTAAGCGTGGATGTGTATGCATCGTAAGACATGTCTTGAATGAAGTCCGATGCGATTGATGGTGAAGAAGCCTCATCCAATGTCTGGAGGAGAGAGCCGTTAGCATCGTAGACCATCAGGCCACCACCTGCGGTACCAAGGTAAATGTCAGTGCCATCGGTAGCGATGGCTCGACCTTCCTCATTGGTTCGAATTGACTCAATCCAGAGGTTTTGTGAAGAATCGAAGCGATCAATCCAGTCAGCACCGCCAATCCAGTAGACATCGCTGAGGCGAGTTATGCTCATCATGTCATCAGAACTAGGTGAGTTAGCGAAGAGTTCAGTGCGATCGAAAGAAGGTGAATTACCTGCCTCAAGAACTGATACCCTGCCTGAAGAACCAATCAGTAGAACTGATTCGTTGACTGGGCCGCGTAATACTCCTTCAGTTGCCCTCCAAGGCAGTACTGTAATGGGACTCGGCACATTGAGGTCAGTTGAGAAATCCGTGGAAGTAAATGTTAGGCTAGTGCCATTGTAAGTATGGAGAACGTCTCCTGCAAGAATGTGAATCCAGTCATCAGTAACTGACATGCTCTGAATATCATCACTTGAGAGCCAGTTCTGTGAAGACCAAGTGGCTAGCCAGGACCCTGTATTGAGATCCTTTCGCATAACTCCACCATCTGCTGTAGAGATGTAGAGTACATCGCCAGCCCTTTCGAAGCCAAGAATTGTGTCACTAGTCAACGCATTCTGAGTATCCCAATGAGTATAGGTGGTGCCATCCCACATCGTGATTCCATGATCTTGAGTTCCTACATAGAGGTCAGAACCGTCGACAAACATAGATGTCGGTACGACTCGTTCATCCGAAGTTCCTGCACACGGCCCTGTTGCTGTTGTTCCAGAAGAAGTGGAAATTGGATCAGCAGTCCAAGCGCCTGTCGTTGCATCATAACGCTCAATCGAACAATCACTGACAGCCCATACATCGCCGCCACCATCCACAGCGAGATCTACTCTCGAGGGGGACTGGCCCCCAATTGGACCAAGTGACATCAACGGAGTGAAGTCGTCAGCAGAGTACGCTGAAACCCCCTCTGAACTGGCAATGAGGATTCGTCCACCGGCAGCATCAACCTCGATTGCTGTCGGTTCATACGAGTCAATGACATCGATAACCCACGGTTCATTGTTGGCATCGACGACGAGGATATTGTCATTGGTAACGACATACAATCGATGATCTGCAGGGTGCATTGCCCAGTCCTTGACTTCGAACTCGAGTCGTTCAAAGGATACTAAGGGATCAGCAGGCCGTAGAGCTTCGATTACAAGGTCAGTTATTGTTACTCCAGCTGGAAGTACGTGCGTTGCCCCAGTATCTGTAGTCGGGCTGAGGCGCCCTGTATGTGGGTCCCCATTGAGGAAGTCAACAGCACGGCCGAAATCTCCGTAGGTCCTCCAATCAAGGAGGCTGGTCTGTGTATCCATTAGCGTAAGTTGTGGTTGATCTGCCCATACGCCATCCGAACCGTTAACCTGAATTTCAAAAGTAAGGTTAGAGATTTCAGCACCTGGTGCAAAATCGAGCATCAGTTGTCCAGTTGCATCTGTTGAAGTTGATGGATTCGCCCCCGTCGCCTCAAGTAAAACCCATCCCGTATCATTGGAGCCTTCCATGGGCCATTCGGCAACCTGTGAGGGATGGGCGCTCGACAACGGGGAGAAGCCGATCGCTGAAAGGCTGCTAAAGAGCATCAGCAATACCATCAGGACCGCTGAACGAGGAGCGGACCCGGGCGAATGGGGCTGAAGCATGGGTATATGGCAACTCCAATGACATTTCAAAGACACTACCTCGTGTGTGGGTAGAAGATGGGCATTTGAGTATCTGTCTGAACTCTCATTCATCCCCGACAACTACGCCGCCCTCTCCAACACGATACAATCGTGCAGTGGATGTTGGATCACTCATCGCCTTTGGAGAGCCGCTGATAGCCACAACACGATCGCCCACCTCCAAGCGATTGTTTTCAAATACGTGGCGAATGGCATTCCTCATCGTTGTGCTTCCACGATCTTCTTCCTTGCAAAGAATGGCATCCACGCCAGGAAGAAGCATTACTCTGCGAGCAACCGAAGGAGAATTTGTAACCGCTGTGATTGGAATTGAGGTGGAATGAGCTGAAACAAGTCGAGCGGCATTTCCATGTTGAGTCGCCACAAGAATTCTATCTGCTTCTGCAATTCCAGCGAGGGTCACGCCTGCGTGAGCGACTGCTCGAGTGAGCAGTAATTTAGCATCAGTTGGAGCCATAAGTTCGTCCCATTCAATCTCTGCACGACGGGTGATTCTCAACATGGTTTGCAGGGCCTCAACGGGATACTCACCTGTTGCTGTTTCACCAGACAGCATGACGCCGGTAGCCCCATGACGGATTGCATTTGCAACATCTGCGACTTCGGCACGAGTTGGCCGAGGATTGAACACCATCGATTCCAACATCTGAGTTGCAACGATGACTGGAAGTCCACGACTACGAGCGGTTTTGACAATACGTTCCTGAGCCATTGGTACTTCCTCGGGCGGGATTTCAACGCCAAGATCACCTCTCGCTACCATAACTGCATCACTGGAATTGATGATCTCGTCTAGACTCTCGAGGGCCATGGGATGTTCGATTTTTGAAATAATCCACGCCTCGGATTTTGTTTCATCCAATATTCGTCGGACTGGTTGAATATCTTCAGCGGTCCTCACATAAGATACCGCGATAAATTCAACTCCGAGTGATAACGCATGGCGCAGAGCTTCCTCATCCCGTGGGCCAACCGCTGGTAATTTTACTACCGTACCTGGTACGTTAATTCCCTTGCGCTGTGATATTGGTCCGCCTTCGATGACTTCACAAATTACTTCATTTCCTTGACTAGATTTTACTTCGAGTTGAATCAAGCCATCTGAAAGAAGGACTGGGTCGCCTGGTTGTAACTCGTCAGCAAGACCAAGATATTCCACTGGTAAAGTTGTAGACGTGGCTATACCTTCTGCAAATCCGCACTGAAGAGTCAATTGTGTACCAGCTTCGAGAAAATGTTCACCCTCAAAATACCCGAGCCGAAGCTTTGGACCTGGAAGGTCTGCTAGAATACCGACATGAATATCGCACTCTTCGCCAATCTTTCGAATGCGTCCTGCGACCTCGGCTCGCCACTCATCGGTGCCATGGCTGTAATTCAACCGTGCCACATCAAGGCCAGCCTTGATCATCGTACGAAGAGAATCCTCATCGCATGAGGCTGGACCGATAGTCGCAACGATACGTGTCCTCCGCATGAAGGGGTATCACCCCCATCTGCGCTTCAAAGAAACCTATGGAGATGCTGGAGAATCAACATTTGTCAAAGGAATGAGTCTTGCCGTTACTATAGTGCGAAAACCCAAAGCAGAACAACCCTGCGAGAGGGAAGGATGAGCAAGGACAAGACTCTGGAACGGGACGCTCTTGAGTACCATGAAGCCGCGCCTCAAGGAAAACTAACGGTTGTTCCGACAAAACCACATTCCACTCAAAGAGAGCTCTCTCTTGCCTACTCGCCAGGCGTGGCATATCCTTGTCTTGAGATTGAGAAGGATGGGGCTAACGCTTACCGTTACACTGCTAAAGGAAATCTGGTTGCAGTAATCAGTAACGGTACGGCAGTCCTCGGACTGGGCAATATTGGGGCACTTGCCGGAAAACCAGTCATGGAAGGGAAGGGGTTGCTGTTCAAGGCCTTCGCTGATATCGATGTGTTTGACATAGAAGTAGATTCGGAAGACATCGACGATTTTGTTCAGACTGTGAAGAATATTGCACCAACCTTTGGAGGCATCAATCTAGAGGATATCAAAGCCCCCGAATGTTTCGAAATAGAGCGGCGGCTTGTCGAAGATTTGGATATCCCTGTGATGCATGACGATCAACATGGCACAGCAATCATCTCGGGAGCTGCATTACTGAATGGTCTCGAAATTGTTGATAAGAAAATTGAGGAGGTCAAGGTTGTTGTTCTTGGAGCAGGTGCAAGTGCAATCTCCTGTGCATCCCACTATATCCGACTCGGTGTTACTTTGGAGAATCTCATCATGTGCGATTCTGGTGGCATCATGAACAAGCGACGTCTCGACGCTGGCGAACTCAATGAGTACAAGAAAAAATTCGCACATGATATTGAAGACGGGACAATCAAGGATGCAATAAAGGATGCTGATGTCTTTCTCGGACTCTCAAAGGGGGGCCTTGTATCCAAATCTATGATTGCAAGTATGGCACCCAACCCACTCGTTTTCGCAATGGCAAACCCTACGCCAGAAATCATGCCAGAAGATGTTGCTGAAGTACGAGATGACGCGATTATGGCAACTGGTCGTTCAGATTATCCAAACCAAATCAACAACGTTCTCGGATTCCCTTACATCTTCCGTGGTGCCCTCGATGTTCGTGCCAAGGAAATCACTGAAGGTATGAAAATGGCCGCAACGCACGCCTTGGCGGCACTCGCAAAAGAAACTGTGCCAGACCATGTGGCTGCAGCGTATGGTGGCACATCACTCCAATTTGGCCCTGGATACCTTATTCCAAAGCCCTTCGATGAACGTGTCCTAATTTGGGAGGCTTCTGCTGTTGCTCAAGCGGCTGTCAATGAAGGTGTTGCGGAGGTTAAGCCTGAGGATTTCGATATCAGTGTATATCGTCGTGAACTAGAAGGGCGCCTTGGATTAACTCGCAGCTTGATGCGCGGCGTCATGAATCAAGCAAAATCCGATGTGAAACGTATCGTATTCACGGAAGGTGATCATCCCACAGTCATCAAAGCAGCTGCTGAATGTATTCGGGAAGGCATTTGCGATCCTATCTTGTTGGGTCGAGAATCTACAATTTCTGACCATAAAGAACGACTTGGACTCTCCTTTGATTGCGAAGTGATTGATGTTCGATATGACCCTCGGCGTAAGGGGATCTACTCCGATGTACTCAGCGAAAATCGTGCTCGAAAGGGTGTAACAAGGGCAGATGCAGTGAGGATGTTGCGATCGAGGACCTATTTTGGTTCAATGATGGTCGCTCAGGGCGATGCTGCCGGACTTGTGGGGGGTATCGATCGCCACTATCCAGATATTCTCAGACCATGCCTCCATACAATTGGAACTGCAGATGATGTTGAACGACTCGTGGGAATGTATATGATGACAATCAAGGGTCAGTTACTCTTCATTGGTGATGCTACAATTAACATCTATCCAGATTCTGAAACGTTAGCTGAAATCGCAATTGAAACCGCGAAGATGGCTCGCCGGTTTGGAGTGAAGCCGGTAGTAGCTATGCTCTCATTCTCTAACTTTGGATCTTCGAAGGAATATCGAAGTACGCGAATCGAGGAGGCGATTCGTATCGTACGAGAACGTGATCCAAATCTGATTATTGATGGCCCAATGCAAGCAG
>DAFJ01000068.1 GCA_002497905.1 Euryarchaeota archaeon UBA251 | reverse complement strand
TAGATAACACAATTGGCGAAGAGCCGTTTGGAATATGGGCTATTGTATTCGCCCAAACACCAGTATCTATTCTTGCCTTGCTATTTATTCGCTCATCCCTCAAGAAAAATTCGGAAAGTAATGATGTTCAAGATTTGGAAAGTAATAATGTCAAAGAAAAGAATCAAATTTCGAAATCATTCTACATAGGGTTCATAGGAAAGGTCATTGGCAGTATCTTGTTTTTCGTTACACTTCTCATTATTTTACCAATGCTCAATGGCGGAGAAGTCCCTAACTTCCAAGATGTAATCTCCTGGAGGTATGCAGACCCCACGTTTATTGCACGATTCAAGTATTTCCTGTTTAATTTGACCTTCGCGTTCGGCCCTGCGGGTCTAGCATTTGAAGCTATGATGTTCGTTCATGCATCTCTTAAGGACTCAGTATTTGGAATCGATCAGAATTTGAGGAAGACATTTAGAAATGCTGTTTTCACTGGACTTGGAGCATTTCTTTTCATTCTTGCTAGTGAGGTAATGGAGAATGTTTTGGGTGTCGGATTGGCTGGAGGAGTAATCGTTGGTGTGGGTTTACTTGCAGTTCGTAGGCCGGTTTTAGGAATAATTGATGGTTTCTCTGGACGTCTAATACCTTCCCAATACACAGATGAAGAGAGGGAATATCTCGATAATTACTCTAAATCGATTAGAGATGGAAAAATATCTGATAATGAAAGATCGCTGTTGGTTACACTTGCTTCTGCATACGGAATTAACGATGAAAGAATTAGAGAAATCGAGGAGAATTTCAACTCTGATTTTGAATCAGAAAAAATTACCCCTGGTAGTCGCGAAGTCCCGGAAGTGATTAGACAGTGGACTGATGAATCAGGATATACATGGCGGAATATGAGCGATGGTACAATTCAATGGTGGAATGGTACTAATTGGGATGATTACAAATGAGGCATGATTCGAATGTGGGATACTATTTTCTGTATGTTATTCGTTGTCCTTCTAGTGCTTTGGTTAGCTGGTAAGGGCGCATCTTCGAATGTATCTGAATCTCAGTTTTCTAACTCTAATAACTCTGTAGTGTCGAATGAAAGTGAAGGAATCTCTCTTGACCCTACAGATATCAGTGATCCAGCCAATATGGCGATGTGGATGGAACTCGGAGAACTCTAATTATTCTCCACGATACCATCGTTTCAGATCATCGATATCGTTCGGAAGCGCTCGTTTAGGATCCAAGCCTGTACCTACTGCTTGGAATCTTTCGATTGCCATCCAAGCGGCAGCCCGTACATCGTCCTCATCTTCATTGAGAATCTGAGATAGTGAATCTCTCCAGCGAGGCCGTTCTCCAGCCTTCTTTGCCCATTCATCAATCCAAGGTCTTAGTGGGGCAAGAATCAGGGCCATACGGCCGAAGGCAAGCCAGTCAGATCGTAGTTCTGCTCTTGGAGCTTCACGGCCCAAAATGCTCCGATGACGGCGAATCCAGCCTTGTTGTCCATCGAGGAATTGCAGCATTCTCTGCGTGTGGCGGTGACTAATCGAGCGCACGGGTCCGAGAGTTGCACGTAGTCGCCGCACATCTGCAGATGGAACGAGGCTCAGAGTTCCAACGATTGAGAATACTGTTCTGGAAAGGGCTGATTTAGGGACTTGGGAGGCGAGGCGTTCATCGGATGCCTCCCAGGCGTCTGCATATATCTTATGTGCAGAAGAAAGCACCCTCCAAGGAGGTGTTCCGTTAAGCCATTCTTCGTGGTCCTTCTGAGGTTCTCCGCCTACATTCAGAGTTTGTTGACCGTCCTGAGCATTCATGGATTGCTTGAGCAAGGTCATCTCAACCTCCTGTGTAGTAACATTCAGTGGCGAGGGGGCGGATCTGAGAAAGCGTCGAATCGTTACTCTTAGGGCGTTTTCAAGGTCGCTTTCCGTTTTATGATTCATAATCGGTCCTTCGACTTGCCCGCGATTGAAGGGTTTCGGCATTGCGACCTCGCCACCAAGGAGCTGCTGGAATCCGACCCGGATTCTAGATTGTAACTCATCGGTTTCGAAGTATTCTGTCTTGTTGACTGTCGCCATTCTCAATGTCCCTTCATTAATCCGTTTCAACGCAATCTCAGGTTCACAATCAACCCAGATGGTAAGGTCTGGGACGAGGGCATTTGCGTTCAGACGTGCGACTTCTTCGAGACCCAAGTCGCCCACTATGCCTTGGTAGACAAGGGATGAATGCACATTCCTTTCTGACACGACTGCGGCTCCAAGTATGAGTCGGGGGCGAATCCACATATGGGAATGGTCTAGTCGATCCGCGGCGAAGTAACCGGCTTCCTGTAAGGGCCCCGCCTCCCCTGTACGGACGGCTTCAACTGCCAACTTTCCGAGTGGATGGTTTCGTCGTGGTTCGGCGGTGACTTGGACTGATGTGAATGCTCCTTCTTGACGGAGAATGTCTGCAACCATCTTCGTGGCTGTACCTTTGCCGGAACCGTCGCCTCCTTCGAGAGTGATGAGGTACATCAGCTCACTCCTCGCGTTCGGTCCAATCCTCGAACTGTCGCCGCGCGATTCGATTTAGTGCCATTCCTGCAAGAATAAGGCCGGGGCCAATGAAAACACCTCCTCGGCTGAACAGAGCGATACCACTGAGCCATTGAGTGCGACGGTAGGAATGACCGCGCAAAGCTTCCATGGCCGCACCGAATCCGATTGCAGCGGTAAGGACAGTGAAGACCGCAACGGCAGTCCCGACATCTATACTATCTTGCAGTGTACTGTCCATTCTCAAATCGACTTTGTTAGTTCCTGAACCGGCCCTCATTGTGATTGTGATTTGGGTTACTTCTCCAGGTATGAGGATTCTCTGTTCAGTGATGTTGCCATCAGTTCTTACTTCCACAATTCGTGTTTGCCGTGTTTGTTCGTCGAATATGAAACGGCCATTCTGATCGGTGAAGGTTCGTGTGATGAGATTTTCTTGTTCATCCAACAATTTGACCTCTATGCCTTCTAGATATTCGCCACCATCCCCCTCTTCAGTAATCTCATTGACAAGAAGACCTGCGACCACAGCCTCTCCCTCGGCGATTCCGGTTGGATTTGAGAGCAGGTCGGATGGGTCTGCTGAAATGAGCAATACTCCGAATAGTAGTCCAAGGAGACTTCCTGCCATGATTAGCATAATTGCGATCTTTCGCACAACTGGCAGTTCTCCACCAATCTCTGCACCTTGTCTGATGGCACGGATTGCGATTTCACTTGCTTCAGTTCGGACATCAGATGAATCAACTCGGATCTCTTCTTCATCTGTTGCTAATTCACTCTCAAGGTCGTCGAATTCATCCATTACGCGAACCTTGACAAGGCCATCATCGTCCTGCATCTCAAGCCTCCTCCTGAAGTTCGTTAAGGGGGGGGGCTTGAATCCCCTTCGGTTCAGAGTTTGCTCGTAATGCCGACCCTGCAATCGGTCCTAAGATTGCGAATAATACTAGGCCAATGATTGCATATTGTGCTTCGAAGGTTTCGACTACTACCTCGGTATCATTCGTCTGAATAGTCTCATTTAGGCGAATTAGGTGGAATGTAGGCCAGTTTTTCCCAGTCACCCAGAAGTCATTTGTTTCTGGAATGTGGGCGATACCGTTCAGAACAGAGCCCTCTTCATCTGGAGCGTATCCCTCTACTAGTTCTTCTAAATCAAGAACCGCCTCAACGGCACCCGAATCTGAATTTATTTGGAAGATGCGGTCATCATGCCAACGATTAGCATAGATGTGACTTTCCACACATTCGAGTTCGTTTAATCGATCCAAGGGTTCACCCGAGAGTGTGATCTCTAATGTATCGTTCACTTGTAGGTTGCTAGGGTCGCGGAAAGAAAGGCTAGATGATCCATTGGAGGTGATCAACTCTTTGCCGGTTGAGCAAATCCCCCATCCTTCGCCTTCGATGGTTGCATTATCTACAGGTTTCAAATCAGTATCATGGATGTATACCTGTTCAGCCTTCCAAGTTAGGATGTATATTCGATTATTGTGGACAGTCAACCCCTCTCCGAAAACATGCTCTGGAAGTTCTTGAGATACAATGACCTCGCCAGTAAAGGGGTCGTATATCCTGAGTGTAGATTCCCCATAGATGCCCGATGATTCGTAGAGGTGGCCATCGTATACCTCTAGGCCTTGTGTGAAAGGGGTCACATTTCTTTGGACATTTTCTAGAATTTCATATCCAACTATTATTGGTTCTTCAGTGCTTGCTTCAGCGTTGTTTGAAGCGGCATTCACTGAGTGTGAGAGCGCGGGGTTGAAGGACTGTGAACAGATGAACAGGACTACACACATCAGGGTCGAGATTCGTCTCGGCCTGAAGCGCATGTATGAACCACGCTCCACCGGGACTTAAATACGACATCTGAGGAATATTCAATGATGAGTAGAGGGACGAGCAGCACATCGATTCCAAGGGCATCACGCTCTAACGCCGGGGTCACCCTTGTCCTCATTATGCTGTTTGCATCCATGTCGCCGTTCTTTGCCTCTGCAGATGCTCCCGAAGAAGAACCTGAATTATTCACTGGGAATCTCGCTGATTTTGACATAGATGACTCCGGGAAAGCATATCTGAGCACTCCAGCGGGCGATCCGGTCTTCTCCGGTACGCGTCATTTGAAGAATCAATGGATTGCTGCAGGTATGCCGGGGATGATTCTCCCATTTGCTCCTGATGCAGTCCAGAGTCGAAGTATTGGTGCACGTGCTTGTGAGAATGCTTGGAGCCAAGGCGATGCTGTGACTATGCCAACAGCTAGTGGAAATATCGCAGCTGAAGTCGAACGAGTCACCTCATACGCGGCCATTATCGTTGAGAATGGGGTTAGTATCCCATCAACTACAATTAATGACATCGCATCTACTTGGGACAGCTCAATTTACCCTACAGACACGTCATACTTCGGCAATCCACCAGATGTCGACAACAATTGCCAAATTGAGATTGTTATCTTAGATATCGACGGGCCGTCGAACATTGGAGGATACTTCTCACCTGGTATTGCATCATCGCGCGAAGCAATTTTCGTTGATAGTTCAGACCTTGGATGGAGAAACGTCATCTTCGCTCACGAGTTTGAACATCTTCTCCACAATGCTCGTGATCCCCTTGAGTACGCTTGGATCGATGAGGGCAATGCGGATATGGCGGCTTTCCTCATACTCGGTGCTGAGAGTACTCTGATTGGTCATTCTAACGGGTGGGCATCCAATGCATCTTGCAGTGTACGTTGGTGGAATCAGCGAACAGATTGCGATTATGGTGCAGGATTCTTATTCATGCTATATCTCGCCGATAAATTAGGAGGAGGGCAGGCGATTCAGAGCCTTGTTGCAGATACGTCGACAGGGGGGGCATCAATCGAAAATCTTGCTCGTAATCCGATACCTGGTTCTCCAGGGAATATCGGGACCACTATGGATGAAATATTCGCTAACTTCACTGCTGCTGCTGTTCTTGACAGTCAGCAAGGAAGTTTTGGATTCAATAACATCGAGATGGGAGGTACCTGTTCGAGTCAGGCATTCTGTCGTTTGCAGTTGACTGATCAAAATTTCAATTGGGGTTCAACGTATACAAGCCAGAATCACGACTTGGAAGGCTGGGGAGTACGTGCTTGGCGCTTCGCTAGCGGTACTGGCGCTCCACTCAATGTCATGGTGTCTCCATCTGAGTTTGGATTCGATGGAATACTCTTGCAGAAGGACGCTGTGGCCCAGACTTGGTCAACCTCTGATCTCCGTTTCGACCCAGGAAGTGGTATCGGTACGGGGGTTGTAGAGGGTTTTGGTAATATTACCGATGAAGTATACCTCATCACTTGGTATGCCAGCTCTATCGATGATTGTGACTACACCTTCCCTAACTGTGGATTTAGTGGGGGTTCCACTGCGTATCCTACTGCAACGGTTGATGTTACTGCTGCGTTGATATCTGAGCCTCCATCGGTTCGTGTAGAGTCGACCATCTCATCTGATCGTGACATGGATGGTGATTCTGATACGGTCAACTTGACTATGGTGGCCAACTCTACGGCATTTTTCGAGATACTTGATGTGACTGTTAATGCCTTCAAGGACAATATCTTGTTCGACAGTTACGAGATGGATGTGGCAGCAGGTAACGGTGTCGAAGTTCCTGTGAACCTCCACTTCACTGCTCCAGAAGATGGCGACTATGTGTTTGATATTGAGTTACGTAACTATGCTGGCACCTTAGTTGACGAGGCATTAACGGCTCCAGTCCCATTACACAACATGGCCCCAGTCGCAGCCAGTAATTCCGTTGCGAACGTAACTCAGACTCATCTCGCGCTCCAGTTCTTTGGTGCAGGTTATGACGAATGGGGTTTCAGTCCTGATAACCAATCATTCACTCAGAATGAGACTCCTGTGGGCTATTCATGGGATTTCGGAGATGGTAGTGTTTCAGGCCTGAAGAATCCGCTTCATGCTTGGGTACAGTCTGGAAATTATAGTGTGGAATCGGCAGTCATTGATCGCGGTGGTGGAGTTTCACTCCCAGTTACATGGAGTATCAATGTCTCAGACACCACTGCGCCAATCGTTGGATTAACAGTTCAAAGTGTCGACATCAAGGATGGTCTCTCTCTAAGGACCAATGAAAGGGTCCTTTTCGATGCACGTTCAACAGTAGACAACGTTCCTGATGACCAACTCCTTTTCACGTGGGATTTCGGTGATGGTACAGTCGTATCTGGCATCGGGCTCGTGGAAGTAGATCATGCCTGGTCCACTGGGTCAAGCGATGGATTGGTACATGTGCTAAATCTCACAGTATCGGATGGAACATTTTCATCATCAATAGATGTCAACATCACTATTCTGAATCGTCCTCCTCGACAGATATTTGATGTTCCACTCGAGACTCATACTCTTACATCTCTTCAGATGCCTCTTGTCTTCATAGATGATGATGGGACCATAGTCAACATGACTTGGTCCTTCGATGAACCAGTCAATCTTGAAGGTGGTTTGTTGAGCCAATTGGACCCATTTACGGAGACGGAATCTACTTCCTTTTCGCCTGCACCTGCTTGGCGAACTCCTGGCCTAAAAACCGTCAACGTATCAGCGACTGACAATGATGGTAACACTACTGTGGTGTCTCTTTCTGTTAATGTGTTAAATCAGCGACCGATTGCTCTTTTCGCTCGACCAGATGAAGGAACTGTGTCTACACAGTATACTTTCCAGAGCACTTCGTTTGATCCAGATGGTGATGACTCAATGATGACTACCATTTGGAACATTGAGGGCGAGGACGAGGTCACTAACCAGAGTGCAGTTCTCCACACCTTCGATGAACCAGGAGTTTACACAGTGAGTCTTCTAGTAATCGATGAACTTGGTCTTGAATCACATCTGAAATCCTATCTGGTATCAATCGTCAATCCGCTTCCTTTGCCTGTTTTGACAGCATATGAGGCTTCAATCGACGGCGTTCTCGTCACATCTCCTTCCGAGAATATCAGCCAGTTTGATTTCTGGCATCCACTAGCTTCCGATGGTGGCATATTCATTGCTTCAGGCACTCCAATTCGTTTCTCTGCCGAAGGTTCCAGAGATGCTGATCCGAAGTTTGCCGGAATGACTGATTCAAATCCAAGTTCCCCCAATTGGAATGGTATTGTCAGTTATAGTTGGAATTTTGGCGATGCTTCCCCTATTGTCGACGGAGAGAATGTTTGGCATAGTTTTTCATTACCTGGCACCTATGTCGTAATTCTGACTGTGCGGGATGGGTTCGGTACCGGTGATACGAATCAGACTCAGCGAATAGTTCACGTCAGTGCTCCTCCTACCATTCAGGACACTCCTCTGTTCAACGATGAGATTGATCCAATGACTAACGTAATTCTCTATGTCTCGTATCAAGATGAAGATTTAATGAATGGAATCACAGCTTTCCGGGACACAGATGTTCTTTCAGATAGTGATGCAGATGGTGTCTTGGATAATGATCCAAATCAGCCATTGAATGATGGCCTAACTCTCTATTGGGATCTTGATCCAACAGTCGATTCTGACGGAGATGGTAATTTCCAGAACGATTGGATTGAAGCTAGTGAGATTACAGGGTTGAGTTGGAACGAATCAGGCACTTACATCTTGATTGCCCGTGTTTGTGATGGTACCGATTCATGTACTATCAAGGCGTTCAGTATTGATGTCAGAGATGAGACGGAGGTCGGACCACGTTCCCTCTCCGATTTCGAACTATCCGACTTGATTCCTTCCGATTCAAGTAGCCTTTGGGTCCTTCTCTTAGTTGCACTTGTGCTCATACTTGGGTGGCTTGTTATGCGCCAACCAAGCGACGAAGAGGCCGAAGTCGATGAGCAGCCGACCTATGATGTCACTGAGATTCAGACAGAAGGCGGTATGATCGGTATGGATCAACACTCTGCGCCTCCAAAGCCGAAGAACCTCGATCGAGAGGACCGGAGAAGCCGGGAATCGGGATATGTAAGGCCCGTTGGTTCACGGCGTAGGTGATTGGATGGGTGGCAGAAGGTCAGCTATCTTCGGCGTCCTTGTGCTTTTTTTCATATCTATGTCGCCAGGGGGTCTTGTAGATCCAAAACCAGTCGATGCTGCATCTTCATGCAATCCAGAGAGTGCGCCAACATGGGGTACTGATGCCCAATTAATCGAGGTTTCATCATCATCGAAGAATGATGATGATTGGTTCCCTTCAACATCTCAATACAGTAATGTTCGGCTTTCTCCATTACTGGATGGATTTAGCAGTAGAGTCAACATCACCGATGGAGGTCACACTGCGATTCGCTTCCAACCTCAGGAAGGTTATCGCTATACTTTCTGCGTCTCTCTTTCTCTAGCTCCTAACCAAACAATTCAGCCGACGCCTGAGGCTGACATTTACTTGATGGAGGGCATAGATTACGAGAGGTACTCGATGGATGAATGGTATGGCGATGCTCCAAGTGACTGGTATTCGTTCTATGGGTGGATTCCTTACCGTGATATCCATGCTTACGAAGGTCAGAGTTCAACTGAGTTTGCTGTGACTTATGAGGGTGGAGGGACTTCCTCCTCCTTCGGTCTTTTTAGTTCATCGGGTAGTGAGGGGATGTACCTAGTTCTCGATGCAAAGAATAACTCGCGCGACACTGATTCATCTTCGGTTGGTGCTGACCTCATAGGTGAGGTCTATGTGACTGTTGAGGAGCGGGTGATGTTGCCGAAAATAAGCGCCTATCTCCTTTGCTGTTCACTTCCCTTTTTGGTGATTATCGCACCTCTAATCTTACATCAGCGTTACAATAGAGGTGGCTGGCATGATGTCTCCACGAAGCATTACATTCCTGAGGTTGACCTGATGCATATGGTTGAGACAACTCAGGGGGGTACATCGAATCCATATATGGATGAAACAGATGTTTGAGTTTCAGTCGTATTCAAGCAGATCCCAAGCTATCGTGAGATCCTCGAGGTTAATCCGGCCTTGTTTCATGACTGACATTGATTCGTCCATCGTGGAATATACTATTCGAGTACCAATCAAAGGTGCATGAATACGCGCCCAGTCTCCTCCCTCTCCAAGGCCCATCAGGGCCACGTCTGGACCATCTTCGCGATCTCCGATATCCTTGGCTGCTTCAAGGACTCGTAGAGCTCCTCCGCGATTACTGAGGCGGTAGCATATTTTCACCAGATCTCCCTTAGCGGCCATTTGATCTACGCGTTGGATAATTTCCTCAACTGAAGGGGTGCTGCTAGAGTGGTCTGAAATAATCACCTTGGTAGATCCTGTAATTGCGCCTTTCAGTCCGTTCAAATCTCCATCAGAAACATCATCCTCGATATCGATGTAGGATACCCCTGACTCGATAGCGAATTTTAGGACCGAAATTCTCTCAGGTTCTTCTCCCGGAAATCCCCCATCCTGGCGAACTGGCCGGCAAGTGAAGATTACAGGTATTCTGATTCCAGACTTGAATGCGTTGATACTGGCCTCAACATCCACTGCCTCAATTGGTAGTGGGATGTAATTCCACTTTGGTTCGCGGTTTCGTCGCTTCCGATCGCCTTCTTCGTTTTCGTCCTCCTCGATCACAGCTTCTCTCTGTATCCAGAGTTGATCAAAGCGCACTTCGACCATGTCTGCGCCTGCAGCAGTGGCTAGCGCCGCGTCTTCAAGCATCTCCTCAACAGTGTTGCCGCAAAGAGAGACAACCACCTTGGGACGAGCCATCGAAACCGTGGACCGTCGACTTGTGTTTAATCCTGATGCACAATTCAAGCATCTGTTCGTTTTGAATTAGGATCTTAAATTCGCCTTATTGCTCCCAATTTATTGAG
>DAFJ01000020.1 GCA_002497905.1 Euryarchaeota archaeon UBA251 | reverse complement strand
TTTGAGGTGAAAGATATGGTGGATATTCTGCCCGTTGAGATTGAGCGAAAATACCTCGCACGTCTACCCCAGGATGTTGAGAATGAGGCGACATATATCCGGCAATGGTATCTTCCTGCAGAGATGATCAACATTGATGATGGACTTATCCTAATGGGTAGACGAATCCCCCAAGAACCGCATCAAAAAGAATGGATGAATGGAATTCTTGAGGCAATTAAACAAACAAATCCAACGATACGCGTACGGATTACTGATGATAAGGCAATTCTATGTATCAAAGGGAAAACGGTTGGAATTGAACGGACTGAGTTTGAATGGGTTCTTTCAGATCCTTCTTGGTTTGAACAGCAATTGTCAACTTCCGGATGGCCATTCGTGGAAAAACAGCGATGGGAAATTATTGCAACAGATGGTCACGTTTGGGAGCTTGATTTATTCATGGGAGCAAATAAGGGGCTTGTCCTGGCAGAGATTGAGTTAACAGATGCAAACGAACACTACACTAAGCCTGATTGGGTCGGAGATGATGTGAGTGGTAATTGGCATCTCTCCAACCAACAATTGGCTAACAATCCGTTTGCAAACTGGGAGCCATCGATGCGAGTTTCTCTAGAGCGTCGATTCAAATACCCTCAATGACATGAACACTTGTTAACGCTATATTCTCTTGAATTGTGCAATTTATGTTAAATTGTGTCATTTGATTGTAGTTTGAAAAGTAATATTTATTAACTACAAGCAACAGATGCTAGAGTCCGCGCAGGAAGTGAATGATATGGATGGAGAAGAAAACGGCGATTTGAATGAGAGATGTGCTGTTCCAACCAACGAAGGAACTACCTGTCCAGAATGTGGTGGAACTGAATTTACAGAGGACTCGAACCGTGGAGAAATTGTATGCGTCATGGACGGCGTTGTTATTCATTCGAATGTTCTTGAAGATAGTGATGTGTTCCAAGGAGTATCAAACATCGAGAATATTGGTCGAGATCTCGGTAATCGAGGACGGGACCTCTATGCTCGAAGTGATAAGAATCGCCTTGGTAGCTGCCCATATGCAACTATGAATGGTCATATCAATGGAAGTGCATCTGCTGCCACGCGTGCGTACCATCGTCGCATCCTAACTATTCAACGCAACCAATTGGCTGAACGTCCAACGTTACGACGTAATGCACAACGCATCATTGAAAGTTCTCGGATGCCTGGCGAATCATCTGTGAAGGATATTGCGAACCGTATACTAGTCGAGACACATGACAAGAATTCTGAACATCGCCATTCCAGTGATAGAGAGCTTGCTGAGAAGATGAAGGAGGGAAATGGTGGTGAGAAACCTCCCTATCCCCTTAACCAAGTCCGTCACTTACAAGCTCTAACAAAGACGGAGGATGAAGGGAAGAAGACAATTCGGAACAACAAGGGCGATTCGGCAACTGTTGCGGCTATTGCTGCAATGTCTATCGCTGCACGCATGCTTGGCAAGTCATTCTCAATTACAAGTGTCGCAAAGGAGTATGGACTAGATGCCAAGGTTATCCATACAGAGAAGAAGAACATCCTGAGTTATCTCAAAGCCATTTTGTCTGCTGAAAGAGAACTCAACAGAACATCAAGTGTTCTGTGCTTCGATGCATCTCAAATAATGGGCCAACGACGTTGGACCGAATCCGAGATTTTAGCCATACTCGAGGCTGTTGGCCCTTCGATGGAGAGCATCCATGGGGCTAAGGAAGGAAGGAAGCTCGTTCGTCTACTAGGCGACCTTCTGAGGGTTGCCTCTCAAGATCGTGGCCTCTCGGGTGAGAACCTTAGGGCCGTTGCCGCCTCTTTCTGTGATAGAATGAACAAGTACAATGGACGACAGCGTGTGTTCAAGACGATTGGTTCGGCACTTAGCGTGAGCCGCAACAGAGTCAAGACTGTAACTGACAAATTCGGTGGCCTCATCAATCGCCTAATTGCTAATGTCATCGAATCTTGATTGATTCATATACTGTAAGTACCAAATGTCTGTTGTCTCCTGGACGCTAAACGAACAACACATGAACGACGTCAACAATGGAGGAAGATCGAATGAGCAACATTACTCTGAAGATCCTCGACCTCACTGGCGACACGGTCCTAGCGGACCTCGATGCGGACGCTGTCCGCGCTGAGGTAACTGCTCTGGATGGCGAGCGCTGGGTTTTCGTGGACGGCCGTATGGTCCAACGCGATGCCCTTGCAAACATCGACATCGCAGAGAACGCTACGGTTCTCGTGACCCGCCAGATGGTCGCAGGACTGGTCTGAACATCAGACTAAACCCACTGCCCTTTGGGCCCTGAACGGATTCATTCCGTATCCCCCGACCCCTGGATCGTTTCACCTAACCTTCGAGTGGGTCGAATCTTCACTACTTCCACTTGACTGAGCAACCAATCGACTCAGTCCGAGGTGTCTGTACAATGCCGCCTGTGATGAGTGCATTGAGTGCATCATCGAGTTCATTGGTCGAGGCTGAATTTGGATCTCGAGGAGAGTCGTCCATTCTACCACGATAGATGATTTTAGATGACCCATCAAGAAGATAGAATTCGGGTGTCCTCTGAGCACCATAAGCATGAGCAATGGTCTGATCGGAGTCATGTAGATACGGATAACTCATCGATTCGGCACGATCAACCATATGATCCCAATCATCGTTAGCATAGACAATTGGATCATTGGAATTGATTCCTACAAAACCAATACCAACTGACCTACATCGAGTTGCCATATTCTCAATACGTGACTCAGAGGCAATGACATAGGGGCAATGATTGCAAGTAAATACAATGATACCTCCCGAATCACCAACGACATCGGCGAGTTTCATAGTATCAGGGCCAGCATTCAAATTGGCGTTCTTAAGAGTGAAATCTGCTGCTTGATCGCCAGGTTCTAATCCCAATTCGGACGTCATGAACAGACGAATAGAATGGCGTCATTGAATGTGACGGCTATCATGTCTCTATAGAATGGAGCTCAATCTCATTGAGTCTGGTTCTCGCTAGACGGTGGGTTGGCTCAACATCAAGTATACGACGCCAAGCAGCCTCTGCCTTGTCCGACGGGCCAATCTCATGGAGAATTGCTGCAGCATGAAGAAGAGAATCCATATGCCGTGCATCGACTCTAATCGCCGCTTCAAAATCTGAAAGTGCTGCAGATAATGTGCCTTGCTCAATGTAAAATTGCGCACGCATGTACCATGCATCAGGATTTTCTGGACTCAAGCGGATTGCTTCATCCAGTGGAGAAAGAGCTTCCTCAGCTCGATCCAATGCACAGAGTGTTGTGCCCATGGATATCAACGCTGGAACATGTTGAGGCTTCCGGTCAAGTATTTCCTGTAATGCAATCTCTGCCCAGTCCCATTGCTTCAGACCCATTAGGGCATCTGCCCTGAGAATGCGTGCTAAATCAAGTTCTGGATGTGCATCCAGTAAACGTTCACTATCTTCGAGGGCAACGGGGTAATCTCCTAGAATCATCGCTATAGTCGCACGATTCAATCGCGCACGGACGTGGGATGAATCCCGAACAAGGACATCATCGAACCTTCTCCGTGCTTCGTCGTTATTGCCTCTTCCTGCAGCAATTAAGCCCTTCACATAATGGAGGACGTTCGTATCATTGAGAGCGGATTCTGCCTCATGGATAATGCGTTCTGCATCCTGTAACCTATCTTGATCTATACGGAGAAGGGCGAGTTCGACGGCTATCATAGTCTCATCTGGATCTAATCGAGTCGCACGAACAAGGCACTCTTCGGCTTCGAGTATTTCACCAAGTTGGCGTTGTGTTCGGCCTTTACCCAACCATGCTAGGGCATTCTCTCGGTCTCGCTCTAGTGCTGAATCAAAGAAGGAGAGAGCACCGCGGATTAGACCTCTGTCGTGCACTCCTGTTCCATCTCTAGATCGGTCGGCTGCATACAACGTCAATCTACCCCGTTGAATGTGCATATCTGCCGCATCCCATGCAGATTGAGGTGCATCATTGAGAAGGGTTGCTGATGCTTCAATCTCACCTTCACTCATCTTCAACAAGGAAAGATATGCGCGAACGATACCGTTCGCAGGGTCTCCCTCAAGAACGGTATAGAGGGATTCGAGGGCTTCTTCTAAACGATCTGAACGCATCAAAAGATCAGCCTTTAACACCCATTCAGGCTCACCAATAGCTACCGCGTGGATAATCGACTTCAGCGCATCCTCCAGACGTTCTTCCTCGAGTTCAAGGAGGCGGGCCCTCAATGTCCAACCAGGTCCATTCTGTCGATCTAGATCGAGCAATGCTTCGACTGCTTGCAAGGAACGTGTGTTTTCACCACGGATGTGATGGAGGCGAGCCTTCAAGAAAAGAGCTTCAAGATTCGATGGATCTTCTTTGAGAGATGCTTCTGCCTCTTCAAGCGCCGTTGCAGGATCACCGGCACGCTCGCGTAAGCCTGCCAAGAGGGCCCTATCAGAAGCGGTTTGAACCCCCAGTGCTTCAAGGCGCCGGGAGTCGCGCTCCGCGGAAAGATCGCCCATTCTCGATAGAACATGAGCACGCTCCCGAAGAAGCGTCTCTTCATCGGGGTGAAGTTCTAGTAATCTATCGAGGCGAGCCTTCAATGATGCGTCATCACCGCTTTCACGTGCAAGTTCAACAAGAAGCCTAAGCGTAGATTCGTTACGTGGCGCCAAACGTTCAGATTCAATTAACGCTGCAATAGCTATGCTACGGTCACCTAAGATTAGGGCAGTCTCTGCAAATGTTCGAAGCAAGCGATCATTATTCCCAAACATCATCGATGGAGTAAGTGAATGAGTCGATGCAGCTGATACGAGTTCACGAAGAAGGTCTCTTCGATTTCCATCAAGTCGGCGATATGCTTCCGAAACTGTATCCTCAAGAAGGAGGCGGTCAAGGATAGGGGTCAGGTGAGACGCCACTTCTGAAGCAGATTTTTCTGATTCAGGATTCAATGTATTCAAAGCGCGCTTCGCCCTTAGAAGAGCGTCGGATCCATCCAACTGACGACTTGCATCCGTCTCATCCAGTAAACCATGTAGAGCTTCATTGAGAATTGATACATCCTGTTCAATTGCTACAGATGATTCATTCGAGATTTCCTCCATCTCAAGAAGGCGCTGATTCATTTTCTGAATAACATAAGTGGCACCCCCTATGGTAAAGGCGAGAAGGGCAATCAATGCACTCGTGAGAGGCTCCATCGATTGTATGCGAATCAATACACACTTAGCCGCTTCCCTACAGAATATGGTTAAGATGCCGATTAGAAGGGCTTCGGCAATCTACCAGAAAGGTAGTGTTTGACTACTTTCAACCCGAAACGACAGATGCTTGAAGGCCCATGACATCGAATGGAGCCTGTCGGTGAAGGAATGGACTGGGGCGCTCATCGAGAACAGTGGATCGAACTAGGCTTCGATTCTGTTGCTATCGATGCGCTCTTTGGCGCTGATCCTAACAGCGAATCTGTCGCTTCAGCAGAATTACGGCTTCAACAAGCCAGCGACCTCATCGCACTAATGGATAATGCTCCGGCAACCATGAAGGAGATTCCAAGAGCAATGCAAGCACATCTACTGAATCATCCTGAAGATGTCGACGAAATTCAAGACCGCTACATGGCTCATCTACGTGAGATTTCCCCGTGGACTCTCGCTGCAAGCCGTTCCCGAGAACTTTGGTCGATGGAGGGGCGTTCAGTCGAGCTTCAAGCTTGGATGAGGCGATTGAGTACCTTGGAAAGTGGAGGAGGGGAGGAGGTTATTGCTCTCGTACAAGCCATTGAGGAAGTTGCACCAAGAGACTCTGTCCGGAAATGTATCGAGACGCTCGAAGCAAAACAAAGGGCGCGTGAAGCGGTCCTACAAAATCTCGTGGGCATCCTTCAAGAGAAGGGTTGGAGGATTCAATTTAGTAAGGGAGCTAATCTAATCCAACGCTTCGAAGAAGCAAATCAATGGCTACATCTCGAAGACCGACTTGAGGATGTTGAGAAACAAGTCAGAACTTTTGCGAGGCGGCGTACATCAAAATCTGAGGCGCTGATAATACAAATTCAAGCAATTCGAAACGAGCCCAGAATGGATGCTTTGATACAACTTGAAGAGGATATTGTCAAAGAAATAAGCGATATTCATGAACAGAATACGATCATCCAACATAGGATAATCCACTGGAAGGAACTAGGGCTATTACTACCTTACAGTGACCCTCTGTCTGTGGAGGATTTCGCTTCAATTGATGGTAATCTCGAACGATTAGAGAAAGAATGGAAGAGTGCCTTAGATTCCTCTCAACATCTTCGCGATCTCGGCGTACCTCTGAACTTTGATATCATTGACCGTGGTGATTGTTCGAATGAACTGATTAAGGAAATTCAGACATGGGAACTGGAAATTTCACAGATTGAACAAAAGGTGAGAGGTCAAATTTCCAGATGGGAATCTTTGGGACTTGACGTTCAAGAATTCATGAGTCTTGATGCGCAGGA
>DAFJ01000064.1 GCA_002497905.1 Euryarchaeota archaeon UBA251 | reverse complement strand
TTCTGACCATTTCCCTCGAACACGTTCTGCAAGAAGGATCCATGGACGATACTGTCGTAGAAGTTGGCGCAATTCATTTTCTACAGATGCGGCCTGCAATGGATTAATCAGACGTGTGAGCAAATCCTGCTTTTCATTTTCCCGGTGAGGTGGTAAATCGAGCACCATTGCTTTGATTTTTGAAGCAAGTTCAGCTTGTTCTTCAATATACAGCATTTCTTGGCTAGCGAGCTCACCGGTGGGCGCATTGACTTCAAATCCCCGTTCTCTCAATGCCGAGAGTCGTAAATCGAAGGCCTGCTCGACATCACCCATGATACTCGCCTCACACCTTCGACTCCGCTACCAGCACTTCAACCTCCGCTTTGCGGCTTCAAAAAATCCCTTGCGAAAACCCCCTCTCACCCCTTTAGGGGTGCGAACCACTCAAAAGGTGCGAAAGTCCGCTCCACCCAATGGACCCAGTCTCAATTGGATTAACGCTATTTTTTGCCGCGGCGACAAGCGCGGTGATTTGGTGGCTAGTACAGGCAGAAGTAGGACTTCGTCGATTGCGCGAGGATTTGGAAACCGCGCACGCCGAAACAAGCCAAATACTTGCAAGCCTGAACGCACGAACAGAAGATCTCTCAGAAAGCGCATTGGCTCTTCAAAGGGCGCACCCAGGGATGGCAGGAGTCATCGATGCGCACCGCACAATCGATCGTTTACAATCAACATTATCGGGGGCTGGAGAATCTGATGAAGCTCGAATGGCAGCCGGAAACACACTCTCTGCGGTCAAAGGTTTACTGGCGAGTCGCACAGGTGAAGGTGACCTAGAGCACACCACTCCTGCCGACCCAGGTCTACTGAATTTGGTCACTCGTGTTTTGCAAACGCTAGATCAACTCGAACTTACGATTGATGATCTCACATTGACCGAGATCGAAGCCAGACGCCTCGGCGAAATCGCATTCCTTGCCGGCGATCGTGATTGGGCCAATGCATGTTACCTCATGGCGTCTGAAATTGCCCCCGGCCAACCTGCGACTTTGAGAAGTCTATGCCGGTTATCACGTGAATCAGGCGACGACGATAAACTCCGAACGCATCTAGAGGGCTTGCTCAACATCACTCCAGATGAACCTGAAATTCTTCGTGAACATGCCCGCTTGCTGACGAAGATGGGTGATGCAGCTGCTGAAGTAGATCTCCGCCGACTAGAAGCGATGGGGGTTGAAACTGCCGAAGACAAATCGATGATGGCCAGTTTAGCCGCTCGTGCTGGTAATACAGATGCAGCATTACAGTCGATCGAAGTTGCCCTTGCAAGCAACCCCAATGGAGATGATTGGTTACGCAAGGCGGAACTCCATCTTGAGAGAAATGAGCGTGGATTGGGCATATCTGCAGTTGATGAAGCTATCAACCTCAACCGTCAATCAGGACCAGCATGGTCAATCCGAGCCCAATTACTCAAAGACGAACCAGGCCGCTTGGAAGAGGCACTGAAAGCCACCGTTCATGCTGTTGCACTGGGAGAGCCACAGGACATTCTCAAGGCCGAATTATTGGAGGCTCTAGACCGTGGTGATGAAGCTAAACAATCTCTTGTTGACGCCCTTTCAAAGCAACCAGATAGTGCTGAAATACGAGCCCAACTTGTACTCTTACACCATCAAGATGGAAATCCAGAGGCAGCATTTGACATTCTAGCTGAAGCCCCCGCAGGTGCATGGAACGGCCCCGCACTCCATATCCAGAAAGGACGATTGATTCTTGCAGAGGCCGATCGATACCGAGATGGTACAGGCGACCGCGACCGCGAGTTATTATCCGAAGCAGACATCGCATTCGAGGCAGCATTGGAAGCCGATAGAGAAAGTGGTGTTGCTTGGCTTGGAAAGGCTAGAATTCAGCGAATGCTACAGGACTTGTCTGAAGCTCAGATCTCACTTGCACGTGCACGTCGATTGCTACCTGAAGAACCAATGATTGCAGCAGAAGAAGCCCTTTTGGCACTGGATAGCAATGATGTTGAAGCCGCCTCGCGCTTGATTTCAGAAGCGCATGTATTGGAAAGGGACTCTTTAGTAATTGACTACGTGAAGGGTGTAGTCGCTGCACGAAGAGGAGACATGATTGAGGCAAAGCGTCTGTTTGACAGCGTCCTTAATGCAGACCCAAACCATGTACGTGCCCGACTAAATCGTTGCACAACACTGATGGTTGAGGAAGACCACCATGCTGCACTCGATGATGTACAATCACTCCTCGATGCACACCCTGATTTGGATTTGGCACGTCTCCGCCGAGGAGAAATCATGATGTCATTGGGTGAATGGAAGGAAGCAGAAACCAACTTTAGAGACGTTCTTTCACGGAGAGGTAAGAATCCTCACGCATTGATTCAATTGGCAGCCTCATTGATTGCACAAGAGCGTTTGACAGAAGCCGAGCAACCTCTGAATGAAGCGATTAAATTGGATGGGGAATCTGCAGAGGGATGGTATCAGAGAGGCCTGTTGTACGAATCATTTGGCCAATTCAAAGGCGCACTTTCTGACTTTGAAACCGCTGCTAGAAGAGACCGACATCACATGAATGCACTCCTGCGAATCGCTGCAATCCATCATAGTAGTGAGGATTGGGACAATGCAGAAGCTGCTTGGAGAAACGTCCTGAATGTTGAACCAGAAAACCGCATTGCAAGACGACGAATACAAGAGGCGATAGATGGTCAATCCGCAACCAAGAAGGCAGCAGTACTTACGACAAATACCGGAGCAACAATCATGGAACTTGAATCAGTAGTCACTGAAGAAGTAGAACTCGAGCCCGAGGTTCAAATGGAGATACCAATGATGGAGGACGTCGAGGCCCAGACAATTGTCGAAGCCGAAGTAGCGGCTGTTGAGGAAATCGAAATTGAAGAAACCGCCTCGGAAGAAGTTGACGAAGAGGCCCCAATTGAAATCGAAATCCCCGCTCTTGAAGAGGAAAAATCCGACAATCCTAGGGGCACAGCGATGGATTGGGTCGACGCGATAGAACTCTACATCAATAATCACGGAGGCGTCGTAAATCAGGATTTCAAGAAATTGGGATTGATTCCTGAAGACATCACTACTGAAGAGCGAACACGAATGAATTATGAGTTGCAAAATTGTTTCACGAAACACAAACTCAATAATTTCCGAATTTTCTATTGCTCACCAACTATCGTCGACCCTGTTGATATCAAAGCCCAGTATGAGAAGTATGAGAGTCAGGGAATCACCGAGGTTGAAAAGGAAGACTTTGAATTCGGATTCGGGCCGCTATGAACGTGAAGTTCAAGCATCGAGGCCTACTCAGTGAATCATGAGCCGCGGTTTGGAACCAGGAGACGATGCCCGAGATTTTGATCTACCCAATGCCAATCCCAATGGACCGGAGAATTGTACTCTGTCTAGTTTAGTCACAGACGTCGGTTGCATCGTTGTGTTCACTTGCAACCACTGTCCGTATGTAGTGGGGAGCGAGTCAAGAATCGAAATGATTGCTTCACGTGCGCGTGATGAAGGGATGGGTTTCGCTGGCATCAACTCAAATGATCCAGACAATTACCCTACCGATAATTGGGAGCACATGGTCAAACGCGCGGGAAATATGTCCTACCCTTACCTTCACGACCCTACTCAAGAAATAGCCCGTGCATGGGGTGCAGAACGAACACCAGAGTTCTACCTTCTAGACGGTAACGGTAGGGTAACTTACCGCGGCCGCCTAGACGACTCTCCAAAAGACCCCAGTCTTGCAACCACCCACGAGTTGATGGACGCCATCGAAGCCCTTCTCGCCGATGAGCAACCAGACACATCTCGTACAGACAGCATCGGCTGTTCAGTCAAGTGGAAGGTGTGAATTTGCGCTTGGGCTTACCGGCTCGTCTTTTTGCGACAATGCTTCGTATTCTCCCTCGTCGAATCGGAGACAGAATGTGGCGCTGGTGGTACCAACGTCTGGCCAAGGCCAAAGCCTGGGGTGAATTCGGTTTCATGAACTATGGATTCATTGATGATGATCCACCGGAATTGAATCCAGATGATGAATCTGATCGCCTTTTCATCCAACTGTATCACATGAATATTCGAGATATTGAACTGGAAGGAAAAGAAGTCTTGGAAGTCGGCTCCGGTAGAGGAGGTGGTGCCAGTTGGATTGCCAGAACTTATGCACCTGCGCAATTGACAGGATTGGATTACTCTGCTGCTGCGGTGAAATTGTGCAATCGGATGTATGGTACTCAAGAGAATCTGAATTATGTCGAGGGTAATGCCATGAAGCTGCAGTTCGATGACGAGTCCTTCGACGTCCTCTACAATGTTGAATCAAGCCATTGTTACAGTGACATGGACGCATTCATCAACGAGGCATATCGGGTGCTGAAGCCTGGCGGTTATTTCGCTTGGACAGACTTCCGTGACGAGAAAACCATGAATTCGATTCGAACCATGTTTAACAAGGCTAATTTCGAGAAACTCAAGGATACAGACATCACAGAACAAGTAATCCAAGCCCTAGATGAAATTAGTGATCAGAAAAAATCCCGTATCGAAAAAGGTACGGGCAAAATCATCCGACGCAGTTTTGAAACCTTTGCAGGCGTCAAAGGTACACCGGTTTACGAAGCCTTCGTCGAGGGAGACATCGGATATTATCGATGTTTATTGCGAAAGTAATCAGTACTGCTCGAGAACCAATTCTGTAGTGGTACTCGCAATTTCTGCCGGGGCCGTCAACCACATACGGTCGAGCAACTCACGTAGACCAACCGTGTCATCTACATGTACTACGGCCACCAAATCAGCCTCACCGCTGATTTCGTAGACAGATTCAACCCCTGGCCAATTGGCAAATTCTCCCGCAAGAGATCCAATTTCAACCCCTGGGCCGACCTTCATACGGATGAGTGCAGTCAATCCAATCCCAGTTTCCCGGATTGTGTAGCCCCGGATGATCCCATCTTCCTCTAAGCGGCGTACACGAGTTCGTATGGTTCTCTCAGATACTCCGACCACTTTTGCAAGCTCAACAAAGGCCTGTCTGCTATTACCTCTCAATGCGCTTAGGATTGCTCGATCTGTTTCATCAACACTCGCCATCATTCTACGGGCACATCACTCCAATATGAACCCTACTCAACCGGAATCTTATACAATAAGGTAAATTTTTTCCGCATATTGGAAGAAAACACAGTTAATTTACCCCCTAGATGGAATCGTGCCATTCATAGGTGGTTGGCGTTTCGATGATGCTGTGACGACCGAATCGGCGTATACCTCAGAGCGCCTACAAGCGTTCCTAGACTCTGTTGCCTCCATGTCCTTAGAGCATAAATTCCACGAGTGGTACAACGTCGAAGTTGCAGCAGCAATCGATGGTTGTAAGATTCACGGTCATGAAGTGAATTCAGATTCGGGTTCTTCGCTTTTGTTCCTCAACAAGAGTGCAGTACTTTGCGTCCCCCAAAAAGGGCACATTGCACACTACCCTCGACACCTGATACATTGTTTCGTTGATGATTTCCGCCACAATGGTGAACATGATGACGGGCTGGTTATGCGAGCTGAATTATTCAGCATCACTCCAAGTGAAGAGCAATTGGCTTGGGAAGTCAAATGCCGATCAGAGCGTGATGTTCCTGCAGTACAATCGAGTGTATCTCGATGGCTTAAGTGGCTCAACGAAGAGTAGCGTCACATTGACGGTGCGCCTTCTCTCACATGGGTGTGAGGGATACGGTGTCATACTACATCAGCGGCCTTGAAGCTCGAATGATTTTGGACAGTAGAGGCAACCCAACGGTTGAGGTGGATTGCTACGTTGATGGGGCACTGCGAGGCCGCGCAGCCGTCCCAAGCGGTGCCAGCACCGGCAGCCATGAGGCTGTGGAACTTCGTGATGGTGAGATGAATCGATGGATGGGCAAGGGCGTCGAAGGAGCTGTCACCAACGTCGTCGAACGAATCCAAGATGCCTTGGTCGGACTCCCCGTCGACAACCAGAGAGTATTGGATGAAATCATGATTGAATTGGATGACACTGGAAACAAGGCAAGTTTGGGAGCCAATGCGACATTGGGAACCAGCCTCGCCTGCCTTCATGCCGCCTCTAACGTTCATCAATTGCCTCTGTGGCGATACCTAGGTGGGATATCGGGAGGCAGCCTCCCAGTTCCAATGATGAATATTCTCAACGGAGGGGCCCATGCCGCCTCAAATGTTGATGTCCAAGAATTCATGGTAATACCTCACGGATTCGATTACTTCCCAGAAGCGCTTAGGGCGGGTGTAGAAACCTATCATTCACTGAAATCAGTTCTCAAAGAAAACGGTTTACTTGGTGGTGTAGGCGATGAAGGTGGCTTTGCTCCAAATCTTCCAAAGAACGAGGAAGGCCTCGCATTATTGGTTCAGGCCATTGAGCGAGCAGGATACTCGCCTGGAGATCAAATGTCGATTGCACTGGATGTAGCGGCACAAGAATTCCATCATGCTGACGGATACCACATCGATGGCCGCGTAATCGATGGCGAGGCGCTCGGAGAGATGTATGGAAGCTGGATTGATGAATACCCAATCGTCTCAATTGAGGATGCTTTTGGGGAGGATGATTGGCTGAGTTGGTCACGTTTCACCAAGCAAGATGGGCACCGTGTTCAGGTTGTAGGAGATGATCTGTTTGTCACCAATATGGAGCGACTTTCGGAGGGTATCGAGATGGGTGCTGCCAATGCCATTCTGATTAAACCCAATCAAATTGGAACGGTGACTGAGACCCTAGAGTGTATCGAAATGGCCAAGGAGAATGGAATGGGTACAGTCATTTCCCATCGTTCAGGAGAGACCAGTGATGATACAATTTCCGACATCGCAGTTGGAACACGCGCAGGTCAAATCAAGACTGGAGCGCCAGCACGAAGCGATCGAACAGCGAAGTACAATCAACTCCTCAGAATTGCTGAAGAATGCGAAGAATACACTCAACTCTATTGAGCCAACCAGGACCGCAATCGCCCAATACCTTCGCGAATCACATCATCATCTGCTGCATACGAAAGTCGAATGTAACCCTCACCACCCGGTAGGGAATCCAGTGGAATGACTTGGACCAATGCTTCATCCATCGCACGCTTGGCAAAGGTTGCCGCATCCATCCCTGTTTGGCGAACATCTACCATGACGTAGAATGCCCCTTCAGGTTCGCTAGCACTGAGTGAGGGGATTTGTTGAAGCAAATCAAGCATCAATTCCTTCCTACGAATGTATTCTCCTCTGAACATCTCGACTGAACTCCAATCCTTGGCAGCCAATTCGGCGGCCGGCATTAGGAAAGAAGGAATATGAGAGCAGGTATTACCTTGTAATCTTCCAACTACCTTGGCGACAGATGTAGGGGCGGCAAACACCCCAATTCGCCAACCAGTCATGGCATGGGTCTTACTTGGTCCTGTAACGGTCAGCGTCCGCTCAAATCCACCCAATACGGAAGCAGGGGCAATATACTCGGTATCGTTCCAAATTAATTCTGTATAGATCTCATCCGAAATAATCCACAAGTCATGCTTGATTGCCAATTCGACAATCGCAATCATCTCTTGTGGTGTGTATACGGCCCCCGTTGGATTGTTCGGGGTGTTGATAACGATAGCACTCGTTTTTTCCGTAATTGCTTCCCGAATCATGTCTACTCTAGGGTGGAATGTTGGGGCCCCACATCGAACAAAAACAGGTACACCTCCAACCAACTCCACTTGCTCAGCGTGTGTCGGCCAGCAAGGCGCCAACAAAATCACCTCATCACCTTCTTGCACTGCAACCATGAATGAATACAGCAGTGCTTGTTTTGCTCCAGGTGTAATGACGATCCCATCGTCCTCAACAGGAATCTTCCAACGGGATCGAAGGTGTGATGCCCATGCCGTACACAATTCCTCACGCCCTTCCCCTCTAGTGTAGTGGGTATCGCCTGCCATCAACGCTGTAGTTGCGGCATCGGCGATATTCTTCGGTGTATCAAATCCAGGTTCCCCGACAGTGAGTCGAACAACACCTTCTGGTGGAGGGGAAAGGAACGCCTTGAACCCCCCTTTAAGGCGCTTCAAGTAATCTGGAATGTCCGGCATGGCCCCACCCATTGCCCCTTTGGGCATGTATTCCAGACACCATTTTGACTTGAAGGTGATGGGTTCTCTCATGCGTGACACTTGAATAGCGTAGGCTTCTCGGCGATTCCCTGCACAGGTAGCAAAGCCCGGTTACGCGATGGACTGCAAATCCATTTTACAGGGGTTCGAATCCCCTCCTGTGCTCCATTATTCTCCTTCATCCCACGCAGCGACTTCTTCGTTTGTAGAGTCTATTTCAGCCATAGTAAAGGCCACAGCTTCCATTTGATCCATCACATCGGATGGAACCCCTCCCTCGCGTTCGCTTCGCATATGCAAGCGTGGAGGAGGCCGCTCAGCAGTCTCAGGTATCCTCACAAACAGACGGTAATTTCTGGAATTACGGATGAAGTGTATGATGCGAGATGGCTCAGAAAAGAGCAACTTGAGCCCACGACCCAGTCGATCAAACCAGATTGCGAATTGGGTTCTTATCGGCAACGCGGCAAAATCAGAACTCCACAACCAAAGTCGCGACCAGCGCCGCTTTCTTGGCATCATTGTGAATCCCCCCCCAACCAATGCGGCCCCCATTGCAGGGTCTCGCGTGAACGAGATAAGTGGGCCACGAATGACTTGCGGCCCCTGCTCGACAAGCGAGGTATCTCTCAGATCTACTTGGCCACCTAATGGAGTACCATGTAAG
>DAFJ01000072.1 GCA_002497905.1 Euryarchaeota archaeon UBA251 | reverse complement strand
CTTGTCGATAGTACTGTGATCTGTATCGGAGCAGGGGGCCTTGGATCACCCGCCCTGTTGTACCTTGCTGCGGCAGGTATCGGAAGAATCAGAATCGTGGATAACGACACTGTGGATGAGACTAATCTTCAACGACAAGTAATCCATTCAAACGCTGAAATCGGTGAATCGAAAGTAGATTCAGCAGCAAGGCGGATTCAGATGCTCAATCCCCTAGTGGAATGTGAGGTTCATCAAACGCGAATGACGACAGAAAACGCCCTCGATCTCTTGAATGACGTTGACATACTTATCGATGGAACAGATAACCTTCCCACCCGCTACCTAATTGACGATGCTTGTGCCATAGCAAATATCCCATGGGTTCATGCAAGCCTGTTCCGCTATGAGGGACAAGTCACTGTTTTCAATCACGAGAACGGGCCCCGGTATCGTGATCTACATCCAGACCCCCCCCCACCAGGAACTGTACTCAACTGCGAAGAAGCCGGTGTAATCGGAGCCCTTCCAGGCATCCTAGGATCAATCCAAGCGATGGAGGCAATCAAAATCCTCAGTGGTATCGGCGAACCACTCTCAGGTCGTCTCATGTTGATTGACACGAAAACGATGGAAACGCGACACTTGACCTATGAAGCCTCAACTACTCGTCAAGAGATAACTGAATTAAATCGTCACAACGATTATGCAGAATCAAGATGCGCTACAGATGGAGGGATGCCAATGAACTCGATGACTGTGACTGAACTGCACGACCTCATGCAGCAGGAGGAGCCACCATTCTTGTTGGACGTGCGCAGGGCCGAAGAGGAAGATATCTGTTCTATTCCAGATACCGACCTTCGAGTTAGGCATACGGATATCCAAATGCACATTGATGAAATTCCCTCAGATCGTGTTGTTGTCGTCTACTGCCGCAGTGGAATACGCAGCATGACTGCCATTCATGCGCTCGCTGCAAGTGGCAGAGACCCGGAACTACTCCACAACCTTGCTGGTGGCATCCTCGCATGGTCAGCAGAAATTGACCCCACGATGCCAAGATACTGAGCAATCCCATTCAGGAGTCTGCTTAGGAATGCAAGATTCAAGTTAGGCGAGATAGACATCGGCCCATGCCATCCGTTCTCATCGCGGACGAACAGGATGGTCGGAGAAGCCTATTGGCCTCCAGTATTGAACGACATGGATTCAATGTAACACGGATTAGCACCCTCCGGCAATGCGAAGGTACAGCACTAGCTACGATGCCTGATGTAGTACTAGTGGATGCCATCTGGACTACCGGAGATGCCCTCGGATCTTGCTCTAGGATGACCTCCGACCCAGAGTTCGCTCTAAAGTCTAGAATCGTCCTCCTCTCAACCCAAAGCGACGAAGATCATCTAGTTGCAGCGACACAGGCTGGAATCTCTGAAGTTATCCAAAAACCAGTGGACATGAATCTCCTTGTTACTCAACTAAACAAGCATGCAACGAAGGCCTTTGTCCCCCCTCCTGCTGAGATTAAATCAAAGGGTAAAAGCACAGGTGTCTTCGAAGTAAATGTCACTGCAGACGAACCTGGATGGGCGTTACCTATCCTCAAGGAAGTCCTTGACGACGCTACAATCGATGAGGAATTTGTTCTCAAAATCCTCGATGATCTTGACTTAGATGGGGACGACGTGGAACCCGACCGTGTCCGTGAAATCCTTCGTGCTGCCTTCGATCGGCTTATCGTAGGTACAGATGAGGATATGTCCGACATAGAGGATAAAGAAGCCGAGGTCCGAAGTGCTCGTGTCAGCAGCAAGATGATTGAAGCGATGGAAAAGCGTGCAAAGGAGCTTGAAGAAGAAATCGCGATCTCACTCGAACGCCTCATGGTTATGCCAGATGAAGTAGCCATCATTACGGATGAAACAGAATATGAGAAGGTTGATCCGAATGCCCTCAATATGACGAGATTAAGCCTAGAAATGTTTGAGGAACTGCTGTTCGAACTTGGGCTGCCCGGCCGGATTGAGGACACTACACTCCTAACTCAGGTCCAAGACGCGGCACAAATGGCATCTGATGCCTTGGATGCTCTCGGCCGCAACAAGAATTGAGGCCGAATCGTTTGAATGGCGGCTTCCTCTGGTAAGTTTGAGGAATCGGAATGCAAGGCGAGATGAATCCGGTCCCTGGTGCGGAGTGGCGCCCGCGACGACATCTGGATTTCCATCGTTCAATCTCCTCACAGAATGTCCGGGATGACCTACTCCGTTTCATTGCAGAACGACATGACGGACATCTCCGTTTAGTGGCACACCTCTGGGATGAGGCATTTCCTGACCCCATACGTTGGGATGGGGCAGCTTTCCACAGCACCATGGAGGAATTCACCGATTCACTGGAATCAAACCTTGATACTCGACGGACAGAACCTCAACTTACATCAGTGCTCGATCGAGAGATTATCCCTCGTCGTTTAGGGCACCTACACCTTAGTAGACGGCTACAACGATTCATGATTGATGTTCGACTTCACCTTCGACGTATTGCGTATACGGCATCCATCGATGTGGATCTCCGTATGGATTGGCAACGCTGGATGCATCGTACTCGACTTCTAGATGAGCATCTCAAGGACCTCTTCACCAATGGTATCGAGACCCCCGATGGAGGCAAATTCGGGGGCAAGGGATTCCGCTCAACTTGGCAGGAAGGAGTAGTTGCCTGTGCATCTGCTCTGAGGAGAGCTATGGATCTCCCGCCTGAAGAACGCAATCGGGCAGATGTTGTCGCCCCTATGATTCGAGACGTTGGCCTTGCTCTATCCATGGGTCAGACGCCACTGGAAATATTCGCAGCCCAAATAGGTAAATCCGGATCATACATGGACGGAGGTCATCCCGGTGCAGGAGGAAGAGACCTCCATATCGGTGAATGGAACAAGAGGGTGCTCCCGCCTACTGCACCTCTACCCATCGCTTCAGCGACATTGACTGGTGTTGCCCTCGCTGCTGCTAGACTCGATGCACGACGTTTTCATCTCGCTCCGGTTGGAGAGGGGTGCAGTAGTTCAGGTGAATTTTGGGAAGCTATGAACTTCGCAGGCGCTCGAAGCCTACCAATTGGATTCATGATTCAAAACAATCAGATTGCGCTGGACACCTTTGTTACCGGTCAGTCAGGGGTGGAGACATTTGGAGATAAGGCGGCGGCGATGGGATTCCCAGGTTGGACGATTGATGGATCCGACCCCGCACAATTCTACGCATCCACGGCTGTCGCTCGTGAATTCGCTCTTGCCGGCCACGGACCTACTCTGATTCATGTAGAAACCATGCGAGGATGTGGCCATGCACACCATCACGACGACCTATATCTTGGAGCCCCATCCGGTAACCCTCCAGGATATGCTGACAAAAATCTGCTCGCATATTGGGAAGCAAAGGATCCATTGCCAAACCACCGAGACCAGTTGATTTCGGATGGTGTTGAGGAACAAGATATCCTCCGCATGGAAACAGAGGAGAAATCACTCGTCGACGCTGCAAGATTAGAGATGGAAGCGATGCCTTGGCCAGTACCGGAAACCGTCACAAGAGGCATTACCAGCCTTCACGATGCGGACCTAAAGGGTGCGCGCTTGGAACGTATTGTCTCTGCAAGTAATAGAACTGTGAAAGATTCGAAGGTAGCCAACGGGGAGATGGCGATACAGTTCTCTGAAGAAAGAAACGCATGGACCCTAGGTAGAGCGATTCAGAACGGTATGATAGCAATCGCAGAACGGTATGGTCAATCCACGGTTTTCATGGGTGAAGACATGGAAGTTGCAGGTGCGTTTGGGATGAATATACCTCTGCGTACGGCAGGCCATGGGGACCTACTACTCGATATGCCTCTCTCCGAGGCTGCAATCATCCATGCAGCAACTGGAGCAGCTCTTGGTGGGATGCGCCCGATGGCAGAAATCCAGTTCGGAGGATTCGCGGCTCTCGCAATGAATGCACTCATCAATAACGCTGCTCAACTCCGTTGGAGATGGGGCGCTGATGTCCCGTTGACGGTGCGTATTCCACTAGGGGCAAAGACACGATCAGGTCCATTCCATGCGAACATGATTGAATCTTGGTTCACAAACGATCCTGGCCTCGTCATCCTGTTCCCCTCCTGTCCTCAAGATGCCTATGACCTCCTCATTGAAGCAGCCGCCCTTCCCGACCCAGTCGTGTTCCTCGAACACATTGGGATGTATGGCCTCCGTGGGGGGAAAACGGGATGGGGTGATTCAATCAACCAACTTGTCGACACTAAGACCGTGCTTTCCCGATTGGATGCAGGTGAAGGACCAAGGGAGATTGGTAAAGCCAAAATCATACGTGGTGGAAGCGATGTGACAATCGTCACATGGGGGGCCATGGTTCACGTCGCACGACATGCAGCAGATCTTGTTGCTGCAGAAGGCATCGAAACCGAGATAATCGATCTAAGAACACTACAGCCCTTCGATGCGGATACATGTATTGACTCAGTGCAGCGAACAGGACGGCTACTCGTCCTTCAAGAAGCACAGTGGACCGGTGGTTTTGCTCACACAGTATCTAGCAGAATCCAGGAAGAGGCTTTCTGGTCCCTAGAAGCGCCCCCGATGATTGTGGGAGCTCTCGATACACCAGTTCCCTTCGCCCCCCCATTAGAGGATTACACAATTCCAGATGTCGATCTCGTGGTTCAACATCTACGTGCTCTCATTGGATAAAGGTGCCAATCTAATTCCGACACGTCCATTATCAACAAACAAGGGGAAGGAGTATGGGCGAGGCTAATGCTGAGTCTAATCGGCCGAAAATGGCGGCCTATACTCTCGCCTTCACACTTGCCATATTGGTCCTAATGATGGCGAGTGAATCATTCTGGTTGAGCATAGGTATACTCCTGCTCTCAACCGGCTTACTCATCCTAAGTGCAGATATGTTCGTTAACGCTGTGAAAACTGTCGCTCGGCGGTTTGGTATGTCTGAACTCATTATCGGACTAACCATCGTAAGTATTGGAACATCGATGCCAGAGATTCTTGTTGGAGTCAGTTCCTCACTAGAGGTCGCTGCTAACGGTTGCACTCCAGAAGCATGTGCATCCGATTTTGCCCTTGGAAACATCTACGGCTCTGTACTTGTACAGATTAGCCTCGTTCTCGGGATTGTCGTCATGATTCATCCCTTAGAAGTCCGGCCCGATTGGCTAGCTCGCGATGGACTACTCATGTTCCTAGCAGTCATCGTCTTGACGATGCTGATTCTTATTGATGCAAAACTCGATCGAATGGAGGGGTTAATCCTCTGTCTAGTGTATCTGATGTATCTAGTGAATCTAATCCATCAGAGGGATGATATCAGAGAGGATGAACTCATTCTGAAAGGACCCGAAGTCGATGTTACGCCAGTTGAAATGAACGATTACGCCCTACTCGCGAGTGTAGTTGTAGGACTTTCTCTCGCAATCTGGTCCGCTACAGTTCTGGTTTCATCCGCAACCAATATTGCGGAAGCGATGTCTATCCCACCATCATTTATCGGTGCCACGGTTACAGCTATCGGAACGTCGTTGCCTGAACTCGCAGTTGCCCTAACTGCCGCCAGACATTCTAAAGGAGTCGCTATTGGCACTCTTATCGGTTCGAACATTACCGACCCGCTCCTTTCTATCGGCATAACTGCCCTAGTTCACCCAGTCACGATTGGTTCGTCGGACATTTTCTTCTATCTCATTATCCCGGCGACAATCATCACAACGGGTCTCAGCCTGCTATTCATGTACACAGATTTCAAATTCCAACGATGGGAAGGTGGCGTTCTTGTCGGCTGCTACGCAATCTTCGTCGGACTTCTGATCGCAGCGTCAAACATCATCTAGAGTACTCCGAGCGGCGGGGTGAATGCTAAGTCGGGACGACGACTGCCCCAAGCATGGTCGACCTCACACTGTCAGAGGAGCAGGAGATGCTGAAGGAACTCGCACACGAGTTCGCACGAGATTCAATCCGCCCAATGGCCGAACATTGGGATGAGAACAGTGAATTCCCCATGGAGGCTATCGCAGAGGCACACGAACTCGGTCTGATGAATCTACACATACCTGAGGAATACGGAGGAATGGGCTTCGGATGCCTCACGGAAGCTGTAGTACAGGAGAAACTTGCATGGGGTGATCCTGGGTTCGCTACAGCAGCATATTCGAATGGCCTTACCGCTGCACCCATCATTACAGGAGGTACTGAGGAACAGAAGCAGAAATATCTCGGCTGGCTAGTTGAGAAGCCCTCGATTGCTGCTTATGCAGTTACCGAACCCGGTGCAGGAAGTGACGTCGCAGCAATCCAAAGCACTGCGGTCCGAGATGGTGATGACTACATCCTCAATGGAAACAAGATGTGGATTACAGGCGCTGGAAAGGCAGATTGGTACTTTGTTCTCGCCTACACGGACAAGGATGCAGGATACAAGGGAATGAGTGGTTTCATTGTCGAAGCCGATTGGGATGGCGTCTCTTTGGGCAAGAAGGAGAACAATATGGGCCAACGTGCCTCTGATACTCGTGCGGTTAATTTCGAGAACGTACGAGTTCCAGAAGCAAACTTGGTCGGTGGCGTGGAAGGATCTGGATGGTTCAACGCTATGGCAGCGTTCGACGTCTCACGTCCGAGTATCGCCGCACATGCCACTGGCATTAGCCAAGCCGCGTACGAACATGCCTTACAATACGCAGATGAGAGAGTCACATTTGGAAAGAAACTCCATCAACACCAGACAATCCAGTTCATGCTTGCTGATATGAAGACCGATATCGAAGCCGCACGCCTACTCACTTGGAAGGCTGCGTGGATGATGGATAATGGGGAACGTAACACAGAGTTCGCTGCACACGCTAAACGATTCGCTGCGGATGCTGCAATGCGTATCACTACTGATGCAGTACAAGTATTCGGTGGATACGGCTACTCGGAAGAGTACCCTGTCGCTCGCCTAATGCGTGCGGCAAAGGTGATGCAGATCTATGAGGGCAGTAGCCAAGTCCAGCGGATGATCATCGGACGAGAAATCGTTCGCGGGCTCTGAGGCGATTCGATGCGCGGGGCGCATCCGTTGCACTGTCTGATACTTGCCGCTGGAGCAAGTCGGCGGCTAGGACGACCTAAGGCACTCATCGAAGTAGAAGGAGTCCCAGTTGTTCGAATGTTGGTTAATCGACTCCAAGATGTGGGGCTCAATCCAGTCATTGTCACCCGTCAAGAACTGATGCTCGATATCGCTCAAATATGTCAGGAATCGACTGTAGTGGTGAATCCAACTCCTGACCTCGGGCGCACTGGAACAATTCGTTGTGGCATCCTACATCTGATTTCTCAAAGAGGCGGGGAACGTCCGTTCAGACTGCTACTCGTCCCTGTTGACAGACCTGGATTTAGTGTCGAAACAGTCCGTACACTCTCTGAACAGAATCAATGCTGCGCTCCATCAAAGGATGGGCGAGGTGGACATCCCATTCTCCTGATGCCAGATGATATTGAACGAATAATGGCTGAACCTGATCCTGATCAGCCATTGCGCGATCTAGTAAATCCGGTGTACATCCCAGTCGATGATTCGCTACTGCATCTCAATATTGACCGTGAAGAAGATTTGATTGGATTTGAGTCATAATTGGTTCAACGTCGTCGTCTTCGTTGGCCACGATTAGAGTCGCCACCTGAATTCCTTGAGCGATTTGAACCATGTTTATTGCCACGATTTCCTCTTTTCTGAGATGAATTAGGATGATGGTTTTTTGGACGATTATGTCGACCTCGGTTCGGATTATTTCCTCTAGGGCTACGCCCTTCATCTGCCCGCCTCCGATCGGATCGTTCACGACGAAGATCAGGTTGCTTACGTGTTGCTGCTCTTGAGTGACGTGATTTCTTCTTTCGGACCTCTCCTGGCTTCTGACCGGGCTTTGGGATTGCTTTAGGGAAATGGTATGGGTGGTCCTCAATCACTGGGATTTCATGGCCGAGTAATCTCTGAATTCCTACAAGATAACCGCTCTCTGTATCATCACAGAAACCAAAGGCTGAGCCACTTTTACCTGCACGTGCCGTTCGCCCTATACGATGTACATAGCTCTCCGGGATATTGGGGAGATCAAAATTGAACACATGAGATATCCCATCTACATCGATTCCTCTACTTGCGATGTCAGTAGCAATCAAGATTGGAATTTCACCACTTTTGAATTGAGAAAGAGCCTTGGTTCGAGCACCTTGACTCTTGTTTCCATGAATCGCGACTGCTTCGATTTCAGCATGCCCGAGTTGTTTAACCAAACGATTAGCACCATGCTTTGTTCGAGTGAAAACAATTGCTTTGTCCACATTCCTCTCCTTGATGAGAGTTGTAAGGAGGTATTTCTTGTCTGAGGTCTTGACAAATAGAATATGTTGATCGATTCGATCAACTGCAACTTCCTCAGGAGTGACTTCTACTCTGACTGCATCGCGCAGAAATGACCCTGCAAGTTCAGATATTGAATTCGGCATCGTTGCACTGAAGAGGAGGTTCTGCCTAGTCTTAGGAAGCATTTTCAGAATCTTTCGGATATCTCGAATAAAACCCATATCTAACATTCGATCGGCTTCATCGAGAACAAAAAATTCGACATGGGATATGTCGATATGACCCTGAGAAATTAGATCTAGTAGACGTCCAGGGGTAGCAGTCAGAATATCGATTCCACGCTTAACGGCCCTCACCTGTGGTTTCTGGCTTACACCTCCAAAAATGACATGATGGTATAGAGGAAGATTAGCACCGTAAGCTGAGAATCGTTCACCTATCTGTGCAGCAAGTTCTCGTGTAGGAGAGAGAATCAAAGCACGAATATTCCTATGTCCGCCTTGATTCGAATTTGTAATCCTCTGTAGGACCGGAAGAGCGAATGCAGCGGTCTTTCCAGTTCCTGTTTGAGCGACACCAAGCACATCACGGCCTTCGAGAAGAGGAGGTATTGCAAGTTCCTGAATTGGAGTTGGTTCGACATACCCCTCTTCTTCCAGAGTCCGCAGAAGTTCCTTTGAAAGACCTAGAGAGGTGAATGACATCATCAATCACCCATACCTATTCCAAATGTCGAATCTAAGGTCCGCAAACCCTTGTCGGGTAGGACTGTCGGTTAAACCCGACTGACACAATACCCCTAAGGGGATGCATTCCATTCTTCCCAATCAGATGCCGGTTCGTTCACCTGACGGAAATACTGACGGCCGTTATGATCTAACCATTCGTAGCCGTCATCACCTTGAGTTCCAGTCATATGTTTACTTGGGATATCTGAGTCCATCAAATCAGATTCGCGTATTTTTCCCTGCTGCTCCATCTCAGCAACAACGAGATGAGTCTGATCATCACCGTCTGGCTTTAACGAGGACAATGATTGATTCATTGATTCCATGTTATCATCTAATTCTACGCGAATTCGTTCCAATCGTATGCCCTGATGAGGCCCAATAAGGCGCATCATCATCGCATACTCCCAATCAAGAGCAATATTCTCTAACTCATCTCGCGTTCTTGCTTCTCTAAGTCGATTTTCGAACCTAGCTGCCCTAGAATTACGAGTCACAAAACCAAATGCAAGCCAAAGGAAGAGAGGGATTCCCCCCAACATCCCAATTAGATCCCAAGCACCTAATCCGACAGATGTCCCAGGAATCACTACCTCAAAGGAATCCACTGGTACGCTCAAGGGATCTTTTGAGTCTGTTCCAAGACGGTCTTCTTCGGTATCGGACCAACCATCTCCATCGTCATCAGTATCTTCATTGTCGCCTATGGTATCATTATCGAAATCATAGCATTCCCTAGGATTATCGTCGAACACATCTACTTCATCAGGGCAACCATCTGCATCTAGATCCCCTGGACTAGCTAACATCGGAAGGATGTCGAGCGCATCGATGTAACCGTCGTTATCAAAATCGAATAAATGTAAATCCGGATCGGTTCCAGATTGATTGTCACCTAGCCCGTCACCATCTGCATCCGCCCATTGAGTTGGATTATCTGGGAACAAATCTGCTAACCTCCCACTCAGGTCATCTCCGTATCCATCCCCATCTCGATCGGAATGCTGAGTTGGATCTGTTGGGAACATGTCAGGATTGTTTCCAGTCATATTGTCTCCAAAACCGTCGCCATCGATATCGGACCATTGGGTTGAGTCATTCGGGAACCTATCAGCTGAACTACCACGCTGATTGTCACCAAAACCATCTCCATCAGAATCAAATTGCTGAGATGGATTGAATGGGAAGGCGTCCGCGTTGTCCCCTACTCCATCACCATCTGAATCAGCCCATTCATTAGGGTCATCCGGGAACTCGTCCCCTCTTTCCCCATATGGATTGTCTCCATATCCATCTCCATCAGAATCCAAAACTTGTGTAGGTTCATTCGGGAAAGCATCATCCTCGTCAGCAACACCATCTTGGTCGGAATCCTTCCACCTTGTGGAATCGGATGGGAACCAATCGCCTTCGAAACCAAACGGATTGTCACCATGGCCATCTCCATCTACATCAGAATGTTGAGTTGGATCGGTGTCAAAGGCATCGGCATTATCGCCCACTCCATCGAAGTCCTGGTCATTCCATTCTTGATTATCATTAGGGAACGGATCACGGATATCTGGCCTCATATCACCGTCGGAATCGACACAGCCCATCTCATAGGGGTAACTCGAATTACCAGCCTCTCGAGGACATAGATCTTCGTAATCTTCGAATCCATCTTGATCATCATCAAGGTCCTCTAGAGCGTCCATACAACCATCAGAATCGATATCATTTGTTGCATTTGAAATCCAACCTGTTAGACCCTTTGAACACGAGTCAAGACCATCCTCCATGCCATCATTATCATCATCTGAATCCTCTGAGGAATCCTCACATCCATCCCCATCATGATCGAATGATGCAATAGATTGGAACCCAAAAGAAGAGAACGGACAATGATCTACGCTATCCAAGACAAAGTCGTTATCAGTATCATCGTCATTGACGTCGGGGATTCCATCTTTGTCATAATCTGGAGATAATCTAGTCAAGAAAACATCGACGCCGCCGAAACCTCCAGAAGATTGGCTACCTAATACGAAATTTCCGGAGGACTCTCCACTAACGTAGATATTTCCAGCACTATCGTTTCCGATATGTAAGCCTCGATCATTACTGTTGCCTCCACCTGAAAGCCCCCATACAGCGGATGCAGATTGACTGAATTCAAGAAGGAAAATATCCCTTTGTCCACCCGAAGGATTGAGTGAAACTGAACCCATAGATAGAATTCCTTCGAAGCCACCAGTTACCAAAAATCCACCATTTGAAGTTGCAAGAACGTCATTTGCAATTGAGTGACTTGCAGAATTAATTTTCAGTGCACTGACCCAATCTCCTGTAGAATTTAGTTCGGCAACGAATCCGCGTTGGGTACCTCCAGTACTGAGCGAAGTGGGTCCTAATTCCAAATACCCATAGAAATGTCCTGATACGTACAAACTACCGTTTCCATCTAAAGAAATGCTTCGAATCATTGAGCTACTAGTTGGATATGATGCTGTAGAAAACCACTCATAATCTCCATTAGAATCAATCTTCATTACAAATAGTCGGGCTGTGGCTGTAAAATAATTCATATTTGTACCGTTAATATTCATCGAAATGGTACCTGCGCCCCACCACCCTCCTAGGAATATATTATCCGAGTGATCTAACACTAAATCTAGAATCTGGAACGAGCCTGAGGTCGGAGTGAATACAAACTCAGTCTGTGTTTGACCAGATTGATCAAAAGTTACAATTTGATTATTTGTTGCGACAAATAAATCTCCATTCGATTTCAAAGCAATACTCGCTTGCGCATTGGCAGTAAATGACAACTCTGTCGCCCATTCCCATGACCCATTGGGGGACAACTTAGCGATATATCCTGAACTTACAGACAACGATATGCTATCAAAAAAGAACAAACCCGAATCTGCCGATGCATGCACATACAAACTCTGATTTGTATCAATCTGAATTGCTATTGATGACGTAATAGTGCTAGTTGACCTAGGTGAATCACCATTTCCTGAAACTGTATTTATCCAATCACATGACCCGTTATTGTTGATTTTCGCTACGAAAATTGAATTTAATCCAGAATTAGAGTTAGGGGCCATATTCCCGGTGCATGAATCGATTGTGATTGATGATTTGAAATACCCAGAGATGATTACATCTCCATTAGGGAGCACAACCATCTCTCCGATAGAATCCTCATCAACTGAACCTCCAACATCAAGCCATTCCCAAGCATAATGATCATTATGCGCTGATGAAAAGTTAGATTCTATATCTTCCAATCCTGTCAAATCATCAGATGGAAAGAACATGACTGACGTAAAGAAGAGAAAGGCGAGAGATACTGCTAACGCCCTACATGAAATATGCAAGAACATCACCTCTAGATTCCTTCAATGCAGTATGGACAGTGTTTCTCGATAACATACTGTTCTGATTGCTGCTCTTCTAATGAGAGTGGATTTCGGCAATTGAAACATAAGACAAAATCGCCCTCTTCCAAATCATCACTCAAGGAAACTCGCTTATCGAATACAAAGCAGTCGCCCTCCCAATGAGTACCTCCACATTCTTCGAAATAGCCGAGGATACCACCATCTAACTGTCTAACATCACTAAAGCCCTGATTGATCATGACTGCAGAAGCTTTCTCGCATCGAATTCCCCCAGTGCAATACATGACGATAGTCTTGTTTCGATACTCTTCAGGAAGTTCACTTGCTGCCGCAGGAAATTGGCGGAAGGTTGTGATGTCGAGTTCCACTGCGTTCTCGAACTTTCCAACACGAGTTTCGTAGTCATTCCGTGTATCTAGGACAATGACCTCCTCACCATTATCCAACATTTGCTTGAATTCTGTAGGTGAAATTCGCTCACCAGTTGATTCTGCAGGCTTGATCTCATCCATGCCAAGAGAGATAATTTCCTTCTTCAGCCTCACAAGCATCCGACGGAAGGGCTGGTAAGTGCTGCGACTAACCTTCAAAGGAATATCTCGGAAGCGTTCGTCCTTCTCGATAAAGCGAATGTATTCCTTGACTGCTGATTCATTACCGGCGAGGAAGAAGTTGATTCCGTTTACACTCAAGAGGACTGTTCCCTTGATTCCATGATTATGACATAGATCCTGAAGCGGAGCACGCCATTCCTTCCAGTCATCGAAATCTACGAAACGGTAGCCAGCGATGTTGAGGAAGGCAGGGGTGGCGACGACACCAGATGATGAATCTACAGAGGTGTCCATCAGCCGTGAAGGGCGCACCCATCTTCTTGAATGGACCGGATGTTGATTCAACCCATTGCAAAGAGCAGTAAGCCAGTCAAAACCGCTGGCAAAGCAGTGTGGAGAGTAGCCCATAGTGAGGC